>PLZL01000459.1:2276-2955 GCA_003152145.1 Limisphaerales bacterium | reverse complement strand
ACGGTGTTGACGAGCAGCCGGAACAGATCGCGTTCCGCCGCAGTCATGAAACCGTAAAGTATGTGCGCGTCCTCGCGGATGACCAGTTGCGTCAATAGTTTCACCGGCTGGCCCGGCTGTGGCAATTTGTCGAATGACGACAACGGGATGAGAACTTCGTAGCCGATGCCGTTCACGTCCACGACGACCTGCGTGGGCAGCGCCTCGACGAGTTTGCCTTGGAGAAAAGTGATCATCAGATTTTTTTGAGCGGCGTCAGATTGTAACTGGAATTTTCCTGCGCGTGGACCAGCGCCAGCGCCAGCGCGTCCGCCGCGTCGGGCGCGGGCGGATTCGGCAGATTCAACAGCCGCTGGACCATTTTGGCGACGGCGGATTTTTGCGCCGCGCCGTAGCCGACAATGGCCTGCTTCACTTTGCGCGTGGCGATTTCGTAAATGTCCAAACCCGCTTCGGCGATGGTTGCCAGCGCCGCCCCGCGCGCCTCGCCCATGATGATGGCCGTTTGCAGATTTTGTGCGTAAAAAAGTCCTTCCACGACACACACCGTCGGCTGGTGCTGTTTCAAAACGTCGCGCAACGTCTTGACAATTTTCACAAGACAGCGCGAGCGTTCCCAGCCCGCCGGACAGGAAATCGTGCCGTGCGCGAGCGCGAGCGGGTGCGGCTTGGCGAGGCG
>PLZL01000459.1:0-2259 GCA_003152145.1 Limisphaerales bacterium | reverse complement strand
CGCCGATTTTGCCAGCGGCGGCGGGGATGCAACAGCAAAAACGCCGCGCGTCACTAACGTCCATTTTTGTCTTTATCCCTGCCAGACCCTTGCGATTGTTGCGATTGAGCCGGGGGCGCGGAAGGCGCGGGCGCGCTGTGGGATTGATTGCCCGCCGCGGGAGGCTGGGAATAATTGGGGCGCGATTCACTCGGCGGCGTTTGATTCCGGGGCGAGTCGTAATTGGGCCGCGGCGGTTGCGCCGGCGCTGGTTGTTCCACCGGCGGGGTGAAATGGTTTGCTTCAGGCTGACGCGCCGGCGGCGATGGCGTTGTCACCGGTGCGCCCACGCGTCCGCCGGAGTTGCCCGGATTCACGCGCGGATTGGGTTGTTCATTCTGCTGCAATTTGGGGGATGGATAACGCCGGTTGTCAGTCGAACTGTAATTTGGCGCCGATGGCTGCACCGGCGTGACTGGCGCATAGCGATTGCCCGGTGACGAAGAACGTTCGGTGGGCGGCGTCGGCGTTGGCGGCGCAGGCTGATTGCGGCGCGCCTGTGAATTGTTGTTTTCATTTCCGTTATGAGACGGTTGGTATGGACTTCCCACCACAGCCGAAGGCGGCGCGGCGTGTGGCACCGTGCCCCGGTTGGACGGTGACGGGTTGTCAGCAAAATGCGGGCGATTCACCATCAACGTGCGGCCATCGCGTCCGAGTTGTTCACCGCGCGCGACCGGCGTGGTCGTTTCGCGGATGGCAATCGGATGAATTTCCGTCCGGGTGACGGCCGTGATTCTTTCCGGATCGATGCCGTGATTGACGAAATTCCGGTTGCGGCTGTCCACATCGAAGTTGTTGATGACCGTCGTGTGATTGAAAATCTGCGTCACCTCGCGGGATTCAACCCGGTGGCGCCACGGGTGCGGGTCGCAAAAATCCCGGGTGCGCACGAACATGAACGCGCCCATGTCCAGGCCGAAATCGAAACCAACGCCGACCCCCGCTCCGCGATAAGTAAAACCAAACCCACTCACAAAAGTGGCGAACGGTGGCAGCGGCGCCCAGCCGCAATAATCGTCCGAATAACGCCACGTCACCCACGACGGCCCCCAGACCGTGTCCGGTGCCCAGCACCAGCCAAAGCGCGCATGATGGAACCAGCGTCCGTAGTGGAACGGCGCCCAGCCCCACGAATAATCCGACATCCAATACCAGCCGTCATCCGTATAAACCCAGTGCCCGTGATCGCAATACGGCTGCCAGCCCGCGTTGATGACCATGACCGTCGGCCGCCAGCAACGGCCATAGCCCTCCACGTCCACCCAACTGCCATACGGCCCGAGCGTGTCGTAAAAATAATTCACCGTGACCACCGTCGGCGGCGGGGGCGCGGCTTCCGTGGCCACGACGGTTTCGGTTGTCGACGCGGGTTGCGGCGGCGGTTGATATGCCGATGCCGCCATTTGCGCCTGCAACACCTGGTCGCGCTGCATCATCGCGGTGACGAGTTCGTCCGGCGCGCCGATGTCCTTCAGATAAATGATCTTATCCGGGTCCAGATTGAACGTGCTGCCGGAGTTGGTGACGTAAGCCATGATGACGTCCTCGCTCACGCCGGCCTGGGTGAGTTTGATGACCTGCGCCAGCGGGCTGGACGGGTAAACGTTCGGCGGCAACGCCGGCGGGCTGTCCGGCGCGGCCGGCGCGACCGAGTCATTTGGTGGCGGCACCGGAGCGGATTCGGTCTGAGCGTTGGAGGTTTGCGGGAAACACGCGCCGAGCAGGCAGAGGGCCACCACCGCCGTTCCCGAAACAATGACTGCAAAAGATTTGGTTTTCATAATGAGCCTCGACAATTCAAACAGTTGTTTAATCTAACAATGGATAGACCCATTTGTTGCGAAAAATGTTCATCCTGCTGAAAATGGCTTTGTTTCATGCAGTTAAAATGGCGTTTTTGTCCAGCATTGCGCCTTGGGCGGTGGCCGGCGTGCCGAGCCGTAGCCCAAAGGCGGAGGCTGGTGCCCCCACCCGGAATTGAACTGGGATCAACGGTTTAGGAAACCGCTGCTCTATCCATTTGAGCTATGGGGGCATGACGCCAACGGCGAAAATACCCCCGCCGCCGCGAATGGCAAGCGCAACGCGGGTGGGGCGAGCGTCCCCGCGAGCCGAAACCATTTCCCTTTTCCGCCGTGCGACTTTCATTTAACTTGCCGCCATGTTCAAGCCAGCCGACTTGTTTGACCTCAAACAAACCGAACACGCCGCCATCTT
>PLZL01000367.1 GCA_003152145.1 Limisphaerales bacterium | reverse complement strand
GTGATTCCGCTGACGTTCCTCACGGTCGAAGCCTGGAGCTTCCTCCAGCTCGGTGCGCAACAAAGCTCGCAGACGCGCACGCCGTTTCCGCATTTTTGGGCGGTAATGTTTCTGGCGTCGGTCGGGTTCTGGAATTTTCTCGGCGCGGGCATCTTCGGTTTTCTCATCAACCTGCCGATTGTTTCCTATTATGAAATCGGCACCGCGCTGACGGCCAATCATGCCCACGCGGCGATGATGGGCGTTTATGGCATGCTGGCGGTCGGCCTCGCGCTCTTCTGCCTGCGTTACGTGATTCCCGAAAAGCTGTGGAGTGATCGCGCGGCGAAAATCAGCTTCTGGTCGCTGAATCTCGGCCTGGCCTGGATGGTCTTTGCCACGCTGTTTCCGCTCGGCTTGATCCAGCTCTATCACTCGCTGAACGTGAGTTATTTTGACGCCCGTTCACTGAAATTTATTTCCGGNNGCGCGAAGAACCGGACGGCGTGCTGTTCCGGGAAATCCAGGAAAACCAAAAATTCGGAGGCGAATGATACACGGCATCCACATCGAAGTGATCCTGGCCGGCGGCTACGCGCTGCTGCTGGTCGGGGTTGCGGTGATCCTGGAATTCGTCGCGCGCCATGCGCATCACCGCTCGGAACATTTCCGCAACTCGGGCTTCACCTACAAAAGGCAACTGGACGTGTGGCAATGTCCCACCGGCCATCACCTGACGCGCGAGCAGACGGATTTCGAGCGAAAAACCGCCCAATACCGCGCGCCCGCCCACAAGTGTAATGTCTGCCACTGCAAGAAGGACTGCACCGATTCCGATGACGGGCGTGTTTTGGAAAGTCGTTTGGACGCCTGGTTGCAGTCGGAATTAAACCGCTTTCATCGCGGCATTTCCCTCGCGCTGCTGCTGCTGGCCGTGCTCATTCTGGCGGCGGAAATGTTCGAGTATCAGGCCGCGCGTGACTGGCTGGTGCTCGGCGTGTTGCTGCTTCCCCTCGGCTTTGCCGGCTCAAGATATTGGGTTTCCTTTTCGGAACGGGCGCATAAAAACGGATGACATCAAACGCCAGCTTGGAAGCGGCAACGCAGGTTTATCCCCTAGATTCCCTCCGAATGATAAACTGAAAACGTTTTTGCATTCGCCTTGCTGTCTTTTTAATCTCTGCTCCCCCAATGAAACTTAAAAGCCGTTTTACATTTTATCATTCGCTGGCATTTTGGCTGGGGACGTTGGCCATTGTCGTCGGTGTCGGCTGCCATCTTCCGGATTTTATTGCCGCGAAAGATATGCACTATCAATTATGCGGGATGCCCATGTCGAAAATGATGGGCTTCGGCATGGTGCTGATTGTCACCGGCATTGCCGCGACAGTTTATGGATTGTTTCCCGCCGGGCATAAAAAAAACAAAGACGCGAGTGCCGACTTCGAGCTTCATTCGATGGACAATGCAAAGCTGAGCTGGGCGCATTGGCAACTGGTCGCGGTTTTAGGCATCGCCTTGGTGGTGGATGTGATGAAACCGGCCACCCTCGGTTTTGTATTGCCCGGATTGCGCCGGGAATATGGCATCAGCACTTCCGAAGCCTCGCTGCTGGCACTGTTTGCGATGATCGGCACGACCGTCGGCTCCATCCTTTGGGGGATTTTAGCGGACCGGCTCGGACGCCGGGGTTCGATTTTGCTGGCTTCGTTGATATTCATCAGCACTGGAATCTGCGGAACAATGCCCGCATTCAAGTGGAATCTGTGCATGTGCTTTTTCATGGGCATGTCCGCCGGCGGGATGCTGCCAATCGTTTTCGCGCTGCTGGCCGAAATGATTCCGTCGCGGCATCGCGGATGGATCTCCGTGCTCATTGGCGGATTAGGCAGCGTGGGCGGCTATCTTGCCGCCAGCGGCGCGGCGGCGGAATTGGAGCCGATTTTCAGTTGGCGAATTTTATGGCTGCTCAATGTTCCCACTGGATTGCTCGTGATTCTATTAAGACGTTTCATTCCCGAATCGCCGCGTTTTCTACTGCATGAAGGCAGAGTGGACGAAGCACGGAACACCCTCGCGAAATTTAACATCACGCTGATTCCAGTTGTGGAAAATGCCCGGCCTGCCCCCGTCAGCCACGCGACAGAATTCAAACAAATATTCCGAAAACCCTACGCGCTGATCACTATGACCGTGTGTATTTATGGCGTAGCGTGGGGGTTGGTAAACTGGGGGTTTTTGACGTGGCTGCCGACGATTTTGCAGGACTATCTCCATTTGGACGGTCGGATTGCAAACCGGCTGCTGGCGAAATCAGCCTTGATCGCCGTTCCCGGCTGCCTGTTGGTCGCCTGGCTTTACGGCCGATGGAGCAGCAAAAAAACCATGATTCTTTTCGCCCTGGGCACGGCGGCAGTGCTCCTGGGATTTTCCAGATTCAAAGCGGGAGATAGTCAGACATTGTTCAGCCTGCTGACAATCATGCTGCTGTTCGGGTTGAGCGGAATGATCTCCATGCTGTCGCCTTACAGCGTCGAGCTTTATCCCACCAAACTTCGCGCCACTGGTGGCGGCGTGGTAGCGAGCAGCAGCAAAGTCGGCGGGGTCATTGGCCCGTCTGCTGTCGCCCTCATTTTGACCATTTTCCCGGGGCTGGCTGTCCCTTCACTTTTGGTCGCGGCGCCTTTGGTGATTGCGGCAGTCGTCCTATGGCTCAAGGGCAAGGAAACCGCTGGCAAACGCCTGGAGGAGATACGGTAAAATTCAAAATGCCCAATATGGTTTCTTCTGGCGATTTTTTTGCTGATGTTTTTCAAGATCGCCGGAAAGAAAGCGGCGGGATATCTATTCCCCCAAATTGCGCCGCAGCAGCGCGCTCAATTTTGCGGGTAATAATATCGTGACGGTTTTGCCTTTGACGGTGAGCAGTTTTTGCTGACGGAATTTGGCGAGCGTGCGGGAAAAAGTTTCGCTTACGGTGCCAAGTTCCGCTGCCAGCACGCGCTTGGTCATCGTCAGTTCGATTTTCACCGGCTGTTCACTTTGTGGATTCGGGCAGCGCTTCATAAGCCAATTGGCCAGCCGCGTTTCGACATCCTTCAATGTCAAATCTTCAAGCTGACTGACGAGCACGCGAAGATGGCTGCTCATCGAACCGAGCATCCGTAGCGCAAGTTCCGGCTGGCGCTTGAGCAGTGCGAGAATGCCATCCTTTTGCACGAGCAACACCTGCGTCGGCTCCAGCGCACGCGCATCGGCGGGATAACCGGTTGCTGATGCCAGTGCGACTTCGGCGAACGAATCACCAGTTCGAAAAATGTGGATGATCTGTTCCTTGCCCACTGCGCTGACGCGATGAACGTTCACCGCACCGCGTTGCACGATATAAAATCCGCGCGCCGGATCGCCTTCGTGAAAGAGATAATCATCCTTTTCCAGCGACTTTACGACCGTGACTTCCGCAATGTTTTCCAAATCCGGCAATGGCAGTCCTGTGAAAAGCTGGCAGCTTCGCAGCGTATTGACGACGGCGATTTTTTTGAACTCGGCGACCGACGCGGACATGACTCCATTCAAGCAAGCTCGCGCCAAAAGTAAACAATCCAATCCGCGCCCGCGCCGCGCTCGACCTTGCTGGAAAATCCGTCGCCGGCCAGTTTTTCGACCAGCGGCGAAGGCAGGAACGGCGCGACAACAATCAAGCCTTCGTCCGGCTTGAGCGCATCCACCCGTTTGTGGATTTCGGGAAATGGCTCGACACCGCGACGGATCAAGTCGCGCACATCAAAGCGTTTGAATTGGTTCAGCGGCGGCATGGTTCAATGAGTTGCGGTTTGTTGCGGAACGTCCGCTAGAATTTTCTTCGCCGCCACAACGCCGGATGCAAGGCGTTCCTCCGTGACCGGGCACGAGCCTTTGCGGATGCCGATTTTGTGCAGTTCGAGATGGTCGAACTTTTGAAATCCGGCAAGTTTGAGCGTGTGCGCGGCGCAATTCAGCGGGCAGCCGTCAACCACCAGAATGCGCTCCGCCTTTTCCGCTGTTGAAACCAGACTTTTCACGCGCCCGCCGATGCCCGCAAGGCACGACATCTGCGCCGCGCCGTCACGAGCGAGCTGGCGCGCGATACGGTCGGCGAGTTCGCCCGCATCCGAACAGCCGGAGCAGGCGTAAACCACGGCGGCCGGTTTGTTCGGCTTGAGCGGGTTTGGAATATCGGTGTTCATAAAACTGTTTGTTTCTTTCAGGCCCATTATCGCCCAACCCGGCGAACGCCGACTTGATTTAAGTCAACAATTTGCGCTTTCCGTCATGGGCCCTGTATTGGCCAAAACTTTGACTTGCATCAATAAACGCAGGCGGTTGATGTGTGAAGATGATGGCATGAAAATGACCGTTGAACTGGCCACACCGGACGCTTTTGGGGCCGCCGCGTCGGAAACCAAAACCGCTGCTTTCGCCAGCAAACGGCTGAACCGCGAATGGAAGACGATGGAGGTGATGATCAAAATTCATTGCCGCGATCATCACGGCGCGACGGCGTCGCTGTGCGCGGAATGCCAGGGATTGTTGGATTATGCCAACGTGCGGTTGGAACGCTGCCGGTTCGGCGCGGAAAAGCCGACGTGCGCCAGGTGCCCCGTTCACTGCTATCAGCGCGCATGCCGCAAGCAGGTCAAGGTTGTGATGCGTTACGCCGGGCCGCGCATGTTGTGGGAGCATCCGGTCATGAGCCTGCGCCATTGGCTAGACGGTTTCAGAAAAGCACCGGCGGGGTGATTCCCGGTCTGTCAGAACCAGATTGAAAAAGAAAACGGCCTTCTGTGATGAAGGCCTTTTGGGTTTGGTAAAATAATTCACGCGTCAATGTCCGCCGCAGCATTCGACCGCGTTGGCAACAGGCGCGGTTTGCTTCAATTTCGTGATTTTCACGCGAAATTCCGCCGGGCCTTGCACGAGATGCTGCCAGGTGAAGGCCTCCGGCCATTGCGCGGCAAACTGATAATAGAGCGGAACCGGATCATGGTCGTTGAGCAGGATGAAATGGTCGCCGACGGGCAATTCCAGCCATTGTTTGATGATGAGTCCGTGCTTGATGGAACAGGGAATCGGTCGCACATCCATGACTTTGTCCGCGTCCATGAGGTTTTCAGTTGTGGTCGTTATTTTCATTTTGTTGGTTCGTTGCAGTTGGAGTATCGCATGGGGACGGTCGGAAGAAATTGACTCAAGTCAAACCTCTTTGCACTTCAAGGGTCACATATGCGCGAGTTTTCCAGCGGGTAGATCCTCTGAAAGCAAATGCTTTCTGCGCAGTGGCTAGAAAAAACGATCAAGATCGG
>PLZL01000276.1 GCA_003152145.1 Limisphaerales bacterium | reverse complement strand
CCAGTCTTGGCCCAGCTCCGCCAGTGGATGTGCCGCATTGGATCGCCGTGGCGGTATTCGCGCAACGCGACGAACTCCTCGCTGCGCCCCACATTCGCGGCCAGCGCCACACCGCCCTCCTGGTATTTCATCGTGCCGGGCAGCGCGATGGGTGGAAGCAGATGGCGTTTCGGCAAAATCAAGACCGTCTGCGCCGCCGGCGTTCTCGCAAACGAGCGGAACAATCCCAGCGGATCGGGTCGCGCCAGCGTCACGCCCTTGAAATGCAAAATGCCGCGCCGCAGCGGCGTGAGTTCGACGCGCACCTCCGCATCGCCGCCCCGCAAAAGCGGCGGGACTTCCGCCTCCTTGAGTTTCACGCGCTTGAATGGACTGGTGCGCCGCCGTTCGCTGATCCGAAACGGGTGGGCGCGGCGGCTTTCGGCGAGTTGCACCGCCAGCCATTCCTGAAGCGGCGGGCGCGGATCGTCAAGGTCTTCCAGGAGCGTCAGGCCTTTCTGGGGATGTGCGGTCAGATTTTTAATCAGCACCCGGTAATGGAGCGGCTGGCCGGCGGTGCCGAAGCGGGGCAGGGAACGCGTCGCGGAAAATTTTGCGCGAAAGAACCGGCTGAAGGCGAAGGACAGAACCAAAATCGCCAGCAACAGGGCGAACGTTTGATAGGTGACGGTGGTCTCGATATCCATGCCTACCGCACCAGCGACGATGAATCCACCAGCCACGCACAGACCCGCCAGCGTGAAACGCCGCCGCGCCCAATACCACAAANNCGCGCCTGCGGCTCCAGCATCAGACGGTGTGCGATGACCGGCACGGCGAGCGACTGAATCTGTTCCGGCGTGACGAAATCCGCGCCCTCGAACAATGCCAGCGCCTGCGCGGTTTTCATCAATGCGATGGACGCGCGCGGACTCGCGCCAAGCTGGACGCCACCCGCCGTTCGCGTCGCCGAGACAAGGTCAACGGCGTAGCGTTTCAATTCATCGCTGACGCGCACGTCTTCCACCGCACGCTTGAGCGTGATCACGTCCGCGAGCGTGGCGACGGGTTTCAAATCGTCGAGCGGGTGGTTGTGTTGCTGCGCCGTGAGGATGCTCACTTCCTCTTCAGGCTGGACGTAGCCGAGCTTGAATTGCATGGCAAACCGGTCCATTTGCGCCTCGGGCAGCGGATACGTGCCGCGAAACTCGACGGGATTCTGAGTAGCGATGACAAAAAACATTTCCGAAAGATTCCGCCGTTCGCCCTCGACGCTCACCTGCGCTTCGCCCATCGCTTCGAGCAACGCCGATTGCGTGCGCGGCGAGGCGCGATTGATTTCGTCGGCGAGCAGAATGTTTGTGAACACCGGGCCTTCGTGAAAATGAAACTGCTGGTCGCGCTGGCTGAACACCGACACGCCGAGGATGTCCGACGGCAGCAAATCGGGCGTAAACTGGATGCGCTTGAACTTCGCGTCAATCGAGCGGGCGAGTGCCTTGGCCAGCGTCGTCTTGCCGGTGCCGGGAAAATCGTCCAGCAACACGTGGCCGCCGCCGGCGAGCGCGGCGAGCAACTGGCGCGTCGGACCAACCTGGCCGCGCATGATTTTGGCGATGTTTTCCGCAATTTTCCGGCAGGTTTCCCGCGCGGCTTCAAGATGGGTCGGGGTCATGGCAGGTTCTGGAAATTAGCACAACGCGAACGTGAAAAAGTTTCTGCATCGTTTCACGGCACGGCGAAAATTTCACGCCCGCCAACTTAACAACCCGCGCGTTCCGCCGCGAATGAAATCAAAGAGCACTCATGTCCTTTTGGGGCGCAAAGTCAGGCGGGATGAAATGGTGGCCGATGCCCAAAGAATCAGAAACGCGCCGGTTACGGTCAGACTGCGCATTGGCCAGCCCAGTCTGGCCGCTGGAATCAATTGGAGGCCTTGGAATCAGGAGTTCTTGTCAGCTGTTCACGCCAGGCAAGAATTTTCTTTTCACGAGTCGCCGCATCGCTCCACGGATCAACGTCAAATCCATCACCGATATTGTAATGCAGCGCGTTGGCGATTTGGATGCGCGTGGCGAGGCGCGGGTCGTTCAGGCCGTCCACCAAAGCAGCAGGATCACGGTTGGCTATGGTTTTCAGCCGGTCGGCAGCCGCCTGGACAACGGCGCTGTCACGCTCGTCACAAAGGCCAAAAAGTTTCACCGCCGCCAGATGAATTGAATTGGTCTCGGTTGAAGCGAGCAATTGGTCAACATCAGCCAGGCTTTTCCTGGCAAGAGCCTGTCGAACCATGGCTGCCTTCGCCTCGGAAACGCTGTTGGTAAGCCATGGCAAAAAATCACCGACCGCCTGAAAACCAGTCGTGCGTTCCACTTCATCGTCCGCGGTTGAAAGCATGATAAACGTGGGCACAGCGCTGATACCATGTTTTGATGCAAGGTCTGGATGTTCGTCAATATCAACGGCGACGTGTTCAATGTTGGAAATTGTCTCCGAAAGCGCCGGCTCAGCAAGAGTGACGCGGGACATGAGCTTGCAGGGGCCGCACCAACTTGCCGTGAAATAGACCAATGCCGGTTGTTGTGAGGATTCTGCCGCCGACATTGTGGCGGCAAAGTTGGTGCTCCAGCCGGCAGGTATCTCGGCGTGGACAGCAAAACTGCCAGCGGCGATTAACAACAGGATGGATGGAAGTGATTTCATCGAAGCGCTTTGGCTGCCGGGCTGGCCAGTTGCGGCTCTTTCCCATGTTTGATGAGAGGCCAGAATTGATCCCAGACAAATGGGCGGCTGAACTCACCGTGATGGCACTTCTGGCAGTCCCCGGCATCCAGCGGACGAAAGGTGAAATTGACCGAGGTATCGCCTGCCTTTTCCCGCACATGCAGACTCCCCGGTCCGTGACAACTTTCGCATTCGACGTCAACGAGTTTACCCGTGCCGAATTCGCGGCGATAACCGGAAGGTTCCCCGAAACCAACCGTGTGACAGCCGATGCACTTTGGATCGGCGTCCGCTTTGCGATCAATCAAAGTGGCAAAAGCGTGCGCATGGGCGGACATTGTCCATGCCGCCGCGGCGGCTTTATGGCAGCCAAGACATTTGTCCGTGCCAACGTAGGTTGCCACCGTCCGCACGCCAGGAACCATGTCGGCGCTTGAATTATTTGGATCATCCACCGCCAGCCGGGTATGGCGCACTTCTTCGCGATAGCTTTGCATCAATTCGCGGAAGGAAGGGTCCTGTGGAATTTTATCATGCAACAAACGAATTTCGTTGCCGCCTACCCGGGGCGGAGCGTCTTTCAACAGTTGCAGGTGCAGAATTCCCAGCGCCCTGGATTCGTTGGTTACGAAGTATATCAAGCTGCGGTTCTCTCTTGCCAGTTCCTGCGCCGGCTGGCTGACTTTCCCACCAAGAATGACCTGGCACTCGTAAAACTCCTGTGCCAGTTGCGCAAGGGTCGCTTCATCGGTGAATGCGAGCAAAACAATCATATCTGCTTTACCGCGCAATTCAACAAGGCAGCGTTCTACGGCCGATTCCATGTCGCCTGCAACCAATCCGTCGCCAAGATTCTGATTCAGCCCGCGCGGATCCAGCACTCCAATGATGGCGATCCGAAACGCGCCGCGCTGGACAAT
>PLZL01000181.1 GCA_003152145.1 Limisphaerales bacterium | reverse complement strand
GGTCGTCGAGCGTTTGCAGAAATTCCCCGACCTCGGCGCGCTGCGCGTCGGTGAGTTCGGGAAAGCTTTTCGGCACGTAGCCGAGTTCGCTCGTCACGACCGTCCAGCTGTTTGACGAAAGCCATTTTGAAACGGCGTGAACAGCGGCGCGGTCGCAAATAAATTTCGCGCCCGCCGCGCCTTCGGGAATGTCGTCGTTTTGTTCGCTCGTCAGCGTCTCGACTTCATTCGCGCCGGCCTCAATAGCGGCGGCTTCGCGGTCAGTGTTGGCGTCGGGGTGATGCGCCTCAACGAGGCCGACGTGGTCGAACAAAAACTTGTTGCTGCCGGTCGTGCCGAGTTGACCCTTGCTCTTGAACAATACGCGGACTTCGGGCGCGGTGCGGTTCACGTTGTCGGTGTAGACTTCGACGATGACCGGTACCTTGTGCGGCGCGTAACCTTCAAACACGACGTGCTCCATCACGAGCTTTTCTTCGCCGATGCCCGCGCCCTTGTTGATGGCGCGCTGGATGGCGTCCTTCGTCACGCTTTCCTTTTTGGCCTTCTCGACGGCGGTGAACAGGCGCGGATTCATGTCCGGGTCCGGCCCGCCCATTTTGGCGGCGACGGAGATTTCGCGGACGAGTTTGCCGGTCGTGCGGCCCTTTTTAAGGCCGGCGACCAGGCGTTTTGCATGAAGCCATTGGCGTCCCATGAAGAAAATTTAGCAAACCACTTTTGCTGTAGCGAGCGCCAACGATTTTACGGCAACGCGTGCCCGGCAATGGAGCAGGTCGGAAGTTCGCCGACTTTGCCGATGGTGTATTTGCCGCCGCCCGGGCATTTGGGAAGAACNNTCAATCTGCCGCAGGTTGTTAATGCAGGCGTTGCGCTGGCTGGCTTCCCTTGACGTAGAAGCAGCGGTTGAAGACGCGGCGGGGGTCGCCGCGCCCGGCAACCGGGTCAACCTGACGCCTTGCGGCACGGTATAATCAAAATCAGCGGCGGCATAAGTCTGGTTCACTTCAATGTTGTTGTAGGTTGCAGTGATCGTGCCGCGGAGTTTCGGTATCACCGGTGTCACTGCTTGTTTCATCTGCGCCTTGATCATCTCCAGCTGCCCCGGCGGTGGGGCGTTGGTGCCGGCGGCGGCGATGAACACCGCAAACGCATCGTCAATGTCCGCGTCGCTGATCGCGCCGCCGAGCGTGAGTTCCCATTGCATGACCAGGTAGCTGGTCGTGTTCACCCAGACTTTTAGCTTTTGCCCCAGCACTTTTGCGGTGAGCGTGTAACAATCCTGCCCATTCACCGGTTCGTCGCCGGTTTGTCCCAAATCCTTGATGACCTTGGTCAGCATTCCTGATGCGCCAAAGAACTGTTGCGGATTCGCGATGCCCAATCCCGTCTGGCCGTTCATCCCCAAGGCCGCATTGTTGTCCGGAAGCTGCGTATAGGTGGGGCGGGCCCCTCTTTGATGCGGGTCCATGAACATGAAAATACCGCTGCCGGATGACCAAAAGGCAAAGGTATTGGTCATGTTCATGCCGCGGCCGGCCTGCGTTTTCGCATCGCCGGCGATGCGGAAGGACATCGGTTTGGCCCGCTTCATTGAAAGTTCGGTTGTGTTCGTGATTCCCGTGGGCATGCCCGGCGGGCGTCGTTGCGGATTCCTCGCGTTGGGGGGCGCATTCGGATTCAAGTCGGCGGCCGTGATTCGCGACAGGTCAATGGATAAGTTGACGGCTATATCCGCGCTGTAACTCGTCGCATTGGTGTAAGCCGAAACCATCTTGTCCAAAATGCCCAGCGCTCCGGTGGCGGCGGTGGCGGAGGGCGCCGGGACTTGCGCCGCTGGATTTCCCTTTTTCGCCGCCTGCGCCGCCTTGTGTGCCTTGTATTTCGGAATACCAAACCAGAGGCCCGCGCCGAGTCCGGCCAGCACCACCACCACCGCCGTGATGACTAAAACGGTTCGCAGCGCCTTCGATTTTGGCTTGGCCGGCGGTTGGGCGCCGGGCGCGCCGGGAAATCGTCGGCCGGTCGCAGGAACCGTGGTGCTTTGCCTTGTCGAGAGACCCGGCGGCGCAGTTGGAGCCGCAGTAAAACGAGGTGCCTGCGGCACGACGATGGCCTGCTGGCACGACGGGCAGTTGATTTGCGCGCCGGAATAGCCCGTGTCGCACTGGATGTGCTGTCCGCATTGCGGGCAGGAAAATTTGAATTCAGCCATAACATTTTTTGAATCAGCCGCAAGAGCAGCCGGCCTCTTCAGTTGGTGTTCCGCACATCGAAACCGTTTCCGTGGAAATTTGCAAGTCCAACCATGCGGATGAAAAACGCCACTCCCGCCGCTCTTTGATTGCCGTCAAAATTTCCGCGATTGCTTCCGCCTTCGGTTTAGCGCCGACGTGGCCCTTGCCGTCCAAATATCGCCCGTCTGCTGCGGACAAGCCGTGTCACGCGGGAACGCCGGGGGTGTCCAAAGGCGTGGCGGTTCGGATGGGCGCCGTTAATCCCCGTTCGATCATCCGGGCGGGCAGTTCCGGCTTTCGATTCAGCTTGCGTCTTCGGAACGGACTGCTCAACAGCCGGAGAATGTCGGTGAACTTCATGTGCCGGCCCAGGGTGCGGAGCAGTTTGAAGGTCTGGATGGGACGGAAGAGAAGCCGGCGGGTGAACAACAGCGCATAGCCCTTCTGCCGGGCGCGATTGACCACCTCGCTGGGCAGCACTGTCGGGTCAATGTCCGAACACTTGAACCATTTGGCCCAGTCGCGCTCATCGTCGAGGATGCCGCGTTCGAGATACTCGTGCCACAGCGGCGTGCCGCGATAGACGCACAGCCGGTTGAAGCCGAACGTGTCCAGCTTGAGCCGGGCGCAGAAACGGAAACTTTCCAGAATGTCCTCCTCGGTTTCGCCGGGCGAGCCGACCAGGAAAAATCCGTGCGCCCGCTCGATGCCGCAGCGCTTGGCTTCGCTGACCGCTTTTTCGATTTGCTCCAGCGTCTGCCGCTTGTCGAGACGGTCGAGAATCTTCTGCGTTCCTGATTCGACGCCGAACGCGAGGAAGTTGCAGTTCGCCCTGCCCATGATGGGCAGTTGATCCACCGCGACGGAATCCACGCGGCCTTCGCAGCCCCACTTGAACGCCAGTTTGTGGTCAATGATGTTCTGGCAAATCGTGCTGATGCGGTCGCGTTTCAGCAGGAAATGATCGTCGGTCAGATAAATCGAGCGGTAACCCTGGTCGTGGAGCTGCTGCATTTCACCGAGGACATGCTCCGGCGAACGGAACCGCCACTTGCCGTTGGTTAGCGCGGGAATATCGCAATAAATGCAGGTGTAAGGACAGCCGCGCGACGTCTGCATCGTGCAGAATTTTTCGAGCGAGAGAACCGCCGGCACGTCGAGCGGCAATGATTCAATGTAATCAATCGGCAGAGTCGTCCGGTCGGGATACGGAAACTGGTTCAAATCCTTGATAATCGGGCGGGCGAGGTTCTTGACGATTTTTGCGTCGTCGCGCCAGACCAGACCGGCCACGCTTGCCGGCTTATCCAGATGATCAAGATAGTCCGGCAGCAGTTCCTCGCCTTCGCCCACGCCCACAGCATCAATGTAGGGACAATCCTTCAGAATTCGTTCCTGGTTCATCGTGGCGAAAACACCGCCGCAGATGATCGGAACGTTTGGCAGTTCACCTTTGACCACCTGCGCCATGCTTTTCACACCGGGATAAGTCGTCGTGGACAAAAACGAAAGGGCCACGACATCCGGCGGATCATCCCGCAGCGCCTGCGCGATGTCCGGTTCCTTCATCTTCGGATGGCAGGTGTCAAACATCCGGACTTGATGACCGTGCTGGCGCAGGACGGGCGCGAGCGTTTCAATGCCCAGCGGCGGAAACCCCATCACCTTGATGCGCAGGTCGCCCGGCTTGGAGCCGCCCAAATTCTCCGGCAGCAGCCGGTAGAAATTCTCGTCATTCACCCAGATGAGGAATATTTTCATAGACAGGGGCCTTTCTTGGTTCGGCAGGTCGGCAGGTCAAGGATTGGAGATGGCGACACGAAGACCTGGGAAATGGGCTTGCCGAAAAACCTATCCCGGGCCGACCAACTCGTGATCGCGAATGGATTCAAAAGCGTATTGCGTTTCCCGCAACCGAAACAGGCGCAACCCGGTGTATAACCTGTTGCTCCACTGTCCCTGATGGGAGCAAATGCAATAAAAATCTCCGCTAATCCTACCTATTCTGGCTGGGAATGCAATGTTTTTCCGCGCAATTCGTCTGCAATCTTCGTCCGCCAGAAACAACCGTCAATGAAGCCCGCGCCGTTATTTGGTTTGAGCTTGTCTATGCAGTGGCATGGCAACATCTTGGCGTTGCCCATTCGAACACGCGTATGAAATCAAATCGAATTCTCCTTCCTGTCCTGGCGTCGGTTTTGTTTGCCCTCGCCACCTCTGCCGCGCCGGCTGACCCGTTGGAAACCGGCTTCCTCCATCCGCCGGATTCCGCCAGACCGCAGACCTGGTGGCATTGGATGAACGGCAACATTACGAAAGCCGGCATTACCGCCGACCTCGAAGCAATGAAGGGCATCGGCCTCGGCGGTGCGACGATTGTGAACGTGGACAGCGGCATCCCGCGCGGACCGGTTCCATTCATGAGCCCGGAATGGCGGGAGGATTTCAAGTTCGCCGTGCAGGAGGCCAACCGGCTGGGACTTGAACTCTGCGTGGAAAACTGCGCCGGCTGGTCGAGCAGCGGCGGTCCGTGGAACACCGTGACCAACGCAATGCAGCGCGTCGTGACCAGCGAAGTGCGGATTGCCGGGCCGACGAATTTCAATGCCACGCTGCCGCAGCCGCCCACGACACTGGATTTCTATCGCGACATCGCCGTGCTCGCCTTTCCAGCGCCCGGCGGCGAAGGAGTGCGCATGAGGGATTTCGCGCCGGTCACCACTGCCAGCGGCGACGAGCTGCCGGGCGACAAGCTGACGGATGGTGATTCCAGAACCTTCATTCGTTTGCCCGTGCCGCAACCCGGCCAGCCGCAATTCGTCCAACTGGAATTTCAGAAACCATTTTCAGCACGCATAGTGAACATCACCGGCGGACGGGGCATCCCCGAATGCACCGGCGAGATCCAGGTCTCCGAGGACGGCACGACGTTCCGGGATTTGCGGCCATTTACGTTTGGCCGGCGCGGTCCGGCCATACTCGCTGTTTCCCTCGGCGCAAAACCGGCCGCGGCGCGTTTTTGGCGGGTGCAATTCATCAGCGCGGCCGCAACGGCGACGAACATTTCGCTGGCCGAAATTGAACTCGCGCCACGGTTGACCATTGAAAACATTGATGCGAAAGACGGATTCAACGGCGCCGCCGTGTTGTCGGCCCGTGATGCCGGGGACGCGGCGGATGGAACGGTTGACCGCCGGCAGATTGTGGACCTCACTTCCAAACTGGCCGCCGACGGGCGGTTGAACTGGCAAGTTCCAGCGGGCCAATGGGTCATCCTGCGCCTCGGCTACACGCCGACGGGCCGGAACAATCATCCCGCGCCCACGGAAGGCACAGGCTTGGAGTGCGACAAATTCAGCAAGGCGGCGCTCGATGCGCATTGGGCGGGGTTCATGCAGAAAATTCTCGATGACATCGGCCCGCTCGCCGGCAAGACGCTCGACAGCTCGCTCATTGACAGTTACGAGGTCGGCGGCCAGAACTGGACGGCGGATTTCCGCGCGGAATTCCAGAAGCGGCGCGGTTATGACCCGCTGAAATTTCTACCCTCTTTCACCGGCCGGGTTGTGGACAATCCGGCGGTGTCCGAGCGTTTCCTTTGGGACGTGCGCCGCACCATTGCGGATTTGTTCGCGGAAAATTACTTCGGCCATTTCGCCGAACTGTGCCGCCAGCATGGTTTGTTGAATGCCGTCGAGCCTTACACCGGACCGTTTGAGTCGCTGCAAAGCGGCGCGCCGGCGGATGTGGTGATGGGCGAATTCTGGACCGGCAGTCAGGGGCATCCTTCCGTCAAGCTCGCTGCGTCCATTGCGCACATCTACGGCAAAACCATCGTTGGCGCGGAGTCGTTCACGGCGCGGCCCGATGTCGGGCGCTGGCAGAACGATCCGGATTCGCTCAAGACGCTCGGCGACCTGATGTATTGCCAGGGATTAAACCGCTACGTCTTCCATCGTTATGCGATGCAACCGTGGACCAACCGCTGGCCGGGCATGACCATGGGTCAATGGGGCTTTCACTTCGAACGCACGGTGACGTGGTGGGATGAGGGAAAACCGTGGATTGATTACATCACGCACTGCCAGTTCCTCCTGCAACAAGGCCGCGCCGTGGCGGACGCCGCCTATTTCACCGGCGAAAGCGCGCCCGTGGAAATGCGCGCCGGCAATCCCGCGCTGCCCGCCGGTTACGATTACGACGCCATCAATGCCGACGTATTGCTGCACGGCGCGACGGTGAAAAATGGCCGCATCACTCTGGCCAGTGGCGCGAGTTACGCCACGCTGATTTTGCCGCCAAACGATACGGACATGACGCCGCAGACATTGCAGCGCATCCGTGAACTCGTGCGCGCCGGCGCGACCGTGGTTGGCCCGCGACCGCAACATTCGCCGAGCCTCGCCGGTTATCCGAAATGCGACGCGCAGGTGAAAAAACTCGCCGATGAACTTTGGGGCAAATGCGACGGTAGCCATGTCCTGGAAAATTCTGATGGCAAAGGCCGCGTTGTTTGGGGCAAGACTCTGGCCGATATTTTCGCGGAGCAAAACCTGAAGCCGGATTTTGAATTTCAAGGCGACTCTGCCGAAACACATCTGGCTTACGCCCATCGCATCGCCGGTGAGGCGGATATTTATTTCGTCTCCAACCAGCGACGCCAGTTTGATTCTGCCGGCTGCACGTTCCGCGTCAGCGGCAAGCTCCCGGAGCTGTGGCATCCAGAAACCGGTTTGATTGAACCCGCGCCAGTCTGGAGCGCACAAGCCGGGCGCGCCACGGTGCGGCTGGACTTTGAACCCGCCGGGTCGGTGTTCGTCATCTTCCGGCACGCGGCGGACAGCGCGGATCATGTTGTCGCCGTCAGCGGCAACACGCCCAACGAATCAGCCGCCGGACCGAAGCTGGAAATTCAGCACGCGGTTTACACCGCCACTGATGGCGCGGATGGCATGGACGTGACCGCGAAACTTTCCAAATTAGTTCGCGATAGTCAATTGGTTGTTGCCGCAAACAACGACATCTTCGGCGTTGACCCGGCGGTAAATCATGTGAAGGAATTGCGCGTGGACTACACGCTCGACGGCCAGCCCGGCCATGTAGCGGTGCCGGAAAACGAGACCCTCACGCTGCCGACGAAGACCACCAGCGGCCAGTCACCGCGATGGGAGACGAGCGTTGTCGCGGGCGGTTCGCCGGTTGTGAAGGCGTGGAGCAATGACCGAGTCGAATTGCGCACGGCCAGCGGAAAAGTTTTGCACGCGAACGCGGCTGACTTGCCAGCGCCACAGGAAATTTCCGGCGAATGGATTTTAAGCTTTCCGTCGAACTGGGGCGCACCGCCGTCGGTCACGCTGGATAAATTGATTTCCTGGACCGACCACACGAACGACGGCGTGCGTTATTTTTCCGGCACGGCCACTTACGAAAAAGAAATTGAAATTCCCGCCGACCGTTTGAACGCCGGGCGCGAACTGTGGCTAGACCTCGGCGCGGTGAAAAATTTTGCCGAAGTGTCCTTGAACGGCCAGAACTTAGGCGTGCTTTGGAAACCACCGTTCCGCGTCAACGTCACCGCCGCCGCGAAGTCGGGCGCGAACAAACTGGTCGTCAAGGTCACCAATCTCTGGCCGAACCGCTTGATTGGCGACGAGCAGTTGCCGCCGGACGTCGAGTGGAACGGCAAGCAGCTTGCGGCATGGCCGCAGTGGTTCCTCGACGGCAAGCCCAGCCCCACCGGCCGGTTGACCTTCACCACGTGGCATCACTGGACGAAGAATTCGCCGCTGCTGGAGTCGGGTCTGCTCGGCCCGGTGACGCTGCGAACGGCTGAAATCATTCCCGCCAATTGAAAAGCGCGGGGATTACGGGAGACGCTCTTTGATTGCCGCCAGAATTTCCGCCACGACTTCGCCCTTCGGTTTCGCGCCGATGTTGCCTTTGCTGTGCAGGCGGACGCTCACCGCACCGGCGTCCATGTCGCGGCCGCCGATGACGAGCATCGTGTGGACTTTCGCCTGCTCGGCTTCCTGAATTTTCCCGTTGATTTTGTTGGAGGAAAAATCCGATTCGCAGCGGACGAAATTGGCGCGCAATTCGTTCACGATGGTCTTGGCATAATTCACCAGCGGCTCCTCCTCGCCAATCGTCATCACGCGCACCTGTTCGGGCGCGAGCCAGAGCG
>PLZL01000085.1:3926-20863 GCA_003152145.1 Limisphaerales bacterium | reverse complement strand
GCTACGGCCCGATGCTCGTGGCCCGTCAAAAATGTTCCCGCGAAGAAATCCTGAAAAAGAAAATCGCCGTGCCCGGAACGATGACCAGCGCTTTTCTCGCGCTGCAGCTTTGGCTGGGAAAATCCGCGAAGGAATTCAATTATGTCGTCGTGCCGTTCGACCAGATTTTTTCCGCCGTCAAAAACGGAACTGCCGAAGCCGGTTTAATCATCCACGAAGGCCAGTTGACGTATCAGAATGAAGGCTTGGTCGTCTGCGAAGATTTGGGCGTCTGGTGGGGCAAACAAAACGAAGGACTGCCGCTGCCGCTGGGCGGAAATGTCATCCACAAAAAGTTTGATCTGGCGACACGCCGGAAAATCTCCGGCATTTTGACCGCGAGCATTCAATACAGCCTCGACCATCGCGTCGAGGCGGTGCAGCACGCGCTGCAATACGCCCGTGACATGGGGCGCGACCTTGCCGATAAATTCGTGGGCATGTATGTGAACCACTGGACGCTCGATTACGGCGAGCGGGGCAGGGAAGCCATCCGCCGTTTTCTCGGCCAGGCATTCGAGCGCGGCCTGATTGCGCATCGGCAGGAGTTGGAGTTTGTAGTTTGACGCCTTTTGTTCAGGGCGTAAATCCTTTGTGAACCAGCACCACCGACGTTTCAATCTGCCGCTCGGGAATGTTCCAATATGTTTTGAGCAACCGGTCTTTTTCCTCCTCGCTGACCAGTTGGAATCCATGCTTCTGGTAAAATTTGACGGCCCAATCGGCAGCCTTCCAGGTGCCGACGAGAATTTTCCCGTCCACCTGCCCCATCAAATGCGCCAGCAGTTTTCCGCCGATGCCCCGGTTGCGCCTCTTGGTCTTGACATAGGCGTGCCGGATCAGCGTCACATCCTTGACCGGCTGCATTCCCATCACGCCGATGAGCTGGGCGCCGTCGTCGTAAACCCAGAATTTGACGCCCGCCGCGATTTCCTCCTTTAATTTCGACAACGGCATATACGGCTCGTGCCAGCGGTCGGACGGAATCACGCCCTTGTAGGCTTGGGCCGCATCGTTGACGATGGCGAAAATGTTCGGAACATCGGAATTTGTGCAAGGCCGGATCATTTTGCTTGATGAATTTTATCATCCGCGAACTAGTCCGTCAGCATCCATTCTGCTTGGCAAAGGCGGGCAAAGTTGCGACGGTGAAGCCGAAATTAGTTTTTGAGGACGAAGATGAGAACAAGGACGATTTAGAATTTAATGAGTATCGCTACCAAAACCGGAGATTCGGGAACAACGGCGTTGATGTATGGCCGGCGCGTTCCGAAAAATCATCCGCGTGTGGAGGCATACGGCGCGGTGGACGAGTTGAACGCCACGCTGGGTCTTGCCCGCGCCACGGCCACGGATGATTTTGTCATCTGCAACCTGCCTGCAATCCAGAAGGATTTGATTGTGCTGATGGGCGAGCTGGCCGTGTTGCCGGAGGATTTGCCACGTTACGTCAAGGATGGCTACTCGCTCGTCACGCCGGCGATGACGGCCAAGCTGGACGCGTTGGTGAAGGAGATCGAATCGCAGAGTGTGACCTTCAAAGGCTGGGCGACGCCGGGCGCGACGCAGCATTCCGCCGCGCTGGACGTGGCGCGGACGGTCTGCCGCCGTGCGGAGCGCCGCGTGTGCGCGTTGAAGGAGTCCAACGGGCCGGTGAACGCGGAGATCATCATTTATCTCAACCGTTTGAGCGATTTGCTGTGGCTGTTCGCGCGCCGGGTGGAGACGGTCGAGGTTCGACTTCCCACCCAAGTTCGGCCTCCCACCGAAGTTCAGCTTCCCAATTCTCCCAAAAAATAAAACACGCGCAGGGTGGTTCAACCTGCGCGTGTCGTTTGATAAAAGGTGATTCAGGATTTCCGGTTGCGCCGTGCAAAACCCCACAGGGCGGTCAAGCCCATGCCGGCGAGCGCGAGCGCGGATGGTTCGGGCACGGGCTGGGGCGAAAAATCCAGGCCCCGGAAGGCGTAATTTGCTCCCGCCAGGAGAATGCTGGCGCCCGCCGCCGAGGAACCCAGATCGGTTGCCGACCAGACGTCATTTGGGCTGCTCCAGTAGATGACTGGATTTGACCCGCTGAAGTCCACGGCAAGACCGAATGCCCTGCTGCCCGACGTGTCCGTATCGGTGAAATTATAGGACAGGGTCCAACTCGAACCATCGAAGGTGAATTTCTGCACGCCGAGGTCGCTGTCGGCCACATACATCGTGTTTCCATCCGGTGAAAGCGCGAAGTCGTAAGGATTTNNGTATTTGTAAATGCCTGTCACGCCGGACCCGGTGGAATAATAAAGGTTGTTGTTGAAATCGTTGAGGACGCGGGAATTCACGTTTGAGACGGTAGAGGAGCTTGTGCCGTCGTAATAAACGACACCGCTGGGGGTGCCGTTTTTACTTCCAGAAAACCACAGGCTGGTTCCGGAGGCAAAAGCGGAACGGATGTTATCTGTGTTGTAAGTGCTGCTCCCGGGCAGAGTTGTCGTGGCTGACACATTGCGATTGTAATCAATCGTCACGTATCCGCGCGGCGCGTTGGCGGTGGTTCTGCCGGAAAGACTGCCACTGCCGCCAAACGGCGGAACATATCCTGCAAGAGTCAAGGCGGTTTTATCGGCATTGAGAACCAACTGGCCTTCCGACGTGGCCGTGCCGCTGATTTGCAAACCACCGGTTCCGCTGGGGACGCTGATGGTTGAGCCAATCAGCGTGCCGCTGGTGTTAAGCTCCAGCAGGGAAATCGGGCCGGCGCTGTTCACAAGGGTGGTTGTTCCATCGCCGACACGGACGACCACGAGGTCGCCCGCTGTGAATTGCGCCCGGCCGACGGCCAGCGACGACAAGAGCGATGCGGTGATGGCAAGGAAGCGAACGGTTATTTTCATGGATTTCGTTTAAGTTGCCAATTTCTTTATAATTGTTCAAATGTATTTCAAGAACATTTTGTCCGATGATGCCAGCCGACATTGGATTGCCCGGCTGCCGGAAATGCTTTTGGTTTAATGCAATGTGGAACCCGTGGATTTCAAATGGAATTATTTGTAGCCAGTGCCGTGGTGATTTCAGCCATGTCACAAACCGGTCAAAATTGATAAGTCAGCCTTGTGAATAACATGGCTCCATTTCACCTCCGCCCCATCCGCCGGAACACGGCAAAGGCTTCATTGCCAACACGATTGAATGACTTGATTTGAAGCGGCATCGCTTCCGCCAGCCGGCANNTCGTTCAACTCACCGCCACCTTCGCAAAGCAATCGCCTCACCCCCCATTTCGCATGCAGCCAGCGCAAGGCCGCCCCAGAATTGATTTCACTTTTGCCGCAAACCTTCACTTCGTCCGCGATAGTTTCCAGCCTCCGGAGTTTTGTTTTTGAAACGCGGGCGGTGGTCAAAATGATGACGGGCGAGAAACGCTTTTTGAAGACTGCCGCGCGTGGATTGATCGAGCCGCTGCCGCTGACGATGACGCGCAAATTATATCCGGCCAATCCGCGCTTAAGCCGCCGCTTCCGAAATTGTTCACCGCCCGTTCCCAAAATGGACTGCGAAATTTCAATCGTCCGCGCGCCGCACATCACGGCGTCTGCCGTGGCGCGGAGTTCGTAGAGGTGTTTCAGGTCGCGCCCGCTGCTGAACGAGTGGACCGCACGATTCGCCGTGGCGATTTTCCCATCCGCCGTCATCGCCATATTGACCAAAACGAAGGGCAGCGGCGTTTTCTTTTTTTGCGGTTTTTTCATAGAATCAGCATCGCATCACCATAACTGAAGAAACGGTAACGTTCACGGATCGCTTCGGCGTAAGTCCGCAAAATCATTTCCCGACCGCAAGTTTCTCCAGGCGCGGCGAAGGCGCTCACCAGCATGAGCAGTGTTGAGCGCGGCAAATGGAAATTCGTCAGCATCGCGTCCACGACGCGAAATGAAAATGGCGGATGTATGAAAATGCCTGTTTTTTCAATGGTTTTTTGCACTTTTCCACCATTTTGCGCGGCCACGGCTTCAAGTGCGCGCAAGGTTGTCGTCCCGACGGCAAAGACACGGCGACATGCATTTTTCGCCTCATTCACTGTGCGCGCCGTTGCTTCGCCAATCTCAAACCGTTCCTCGTGCATTTTGTGGTCGGCCAGCGATTCGGTCTTGACCGGCATAAAGGTGCTGGGACCGACATGCAACGTGATGAAGCAGATTTCCACGCCGCGCGCGCGGATTTGTTCCAGCAATTCCGGCGTGAAATGCAAACCCGCCGTCGGCGCAGCCACCGAACCGTCGGCTTTGGCGAAAACAGTTTGATAACGCTCCTTGTCCTCCGGATGCTGGATTTGGCGTTCGATGTAAGGCGGCAAAGGAACCTCGCCAATCCCGTCAAGCTCGCGGCTGATGTCCGGTGTGCCGGAGAATTGCAGCCGCCGATGACCTTCGTCGTTCGTTTCAAGAACTGTGGCACGAATGTCACTCCGTTTGCCGTCGGCATCGCAAAAAATGATTTGCGTGTTGATGCGGGCGTTTTTGCCGGGGCGCATCATTGTCCACCAGTCGTTTGCCGCATCTTCATCGAGCAGCAAGACTTCGAATTTCCCGCCGGTTTTGGCGTTGACGCCGCGCAGCCTCGCTGGAATCACGCGCGAATTGTTCAGCACCAGCACGTCGCCCGGGCGCAGAAATTCCAGCATATCAGGGAACCGCCGGTGTTCGACGCGGCTTTCATTGCGATGCAAAACCAGGAGGCGCGATTCATCGCGTTTGGGCGCGGGATGTTGCGCGATCAGCTCCGGCGGCAATTCAAAATCAAAATCGGCGGTTCGCATCGGCGCGAGTTTCAAGTTTCAAGCTTCAAGTTTCAAGTTGTTGTGAGATGAAAGGTTGTTCGCCCCGATTTCGGGGTTGTGAATAACTTTTGAATAAGACGGAAAAATTGTCGCATTTTTTTGTTGACGTGGTGGGTTAAAGTGGGTAGATATGGGTCGTTGTGGGTGATAATAGTGGTTTCAGGATTTGATGTGAACAGATGAGCGACGCACAGACAAAAGAGCCGACGTATTACAATTCGCGTTTTCTCCACGGTGTGGATGAAAAGCGGCGCGTTCAGATTCCGGCCAAGTGGCGGCCCGACAAATCGGGGACGGAGTTGACGGTAATTCTGTGGCCGAAACATGAAGCGGGTGTGTGTCTGCGGGTGTTGCCGCCTTCGGAAATGGCGAAGATGAAGAAGGACATTGACGCGATGTCGAACGGCGACCGAAACAAAGGCGTTTTGAAAAGATTTATTGGCAGCGAATCCGTCCAGGTGACTTTGGACAAGGNNGAGATTTGGAATCCGGCCCGCTACGAAAACGTCAAGGCTGCCGACGCGGTGCTGTCGTCGGAAGCCTTCAAACTGATGGAGTGATTATGAAATTGGGAAAATTGTTATTTGCTGGGAAAAGCGTCGTGAACGGGTGCAAAACGGTTTCGTATCGCGAAAACAAACAGATGGCCCTGCCCAAATTCGTTTCGCCGAAAAATCCTTTTGCGCCGGCTAAAGCGCCGGCGGAAACCAACCCCGTCCCGGCCAAAAAAGAAACCGCTCCGGCATTGGCGACCGCACAGAAGTTGCCGCCGAGTTCCGGCGCGCCAAAATCTTTGGCGGCTTGGACAAACAAACTGAATCCGGCTTCATTCTGGGGCAGCCCGACGCCCGCGGAACCAAAGGCGCTGCCCGCCGTGCAGACCGAACTTTCATTGGACACCGTAAAAGTGGTCCACAACGACTTGAGCGACGCGGACGTGGAGGTGGTGCCGATCAAATCGCGCCCGGCGGCACCCGAAGTTCCCGCTCTGTCACCGGCAAGGAAATCCTGGGAGGTTTTGGGTGAGCGGCTATTGAGGGCTACCGCGCTTTAATCAAACGAAAAATGCGCAGTGCCAGAATTCATTCACAAACCAGTGATGGTGGCGGAGGTGCTGGAAGTGCTGAAGCCGATTCCGGGCGGCCGTTACGCCGACGGCACGGTCGGTGGGGCTGGACACGCGGCGGGCATTTTGGCCGCGAGTTCACCGACTGGATGGCTGTCTGGGTGCGNNAAAAACGGCTGGCGGAAAAATTCGCCGGACGATTTGAAATCCGACGCGGGAATTTTACGGAAATGGCCGGTTGGATCCCGGCGGCGAGTTGCGATGGCGTGCTGCTGGACTTGGGTGTGAGTTCGCCGCAACTGGATTCGCCCGAGCGCGGGTTCAGCTTCCAGCACAATGGTCCGCTGGATATGCGGATGGACGACCGGCAGCCGTTGAGGGCGGCGAATTTGGTGAACGGTGCGAGCGCCGAAGAACTGGCGAAGATTCTTTGGGAATACGGCGGCGAGCGCGAGTCGCGGCGGTTCGCGAAGGCGGTGGTTCATGACCGCGCGCAGCGAAAATTTGAGACGACGCGGCAACTGGCGGAATTGATTGAGAGAATTTCACCGCGCGCCGGAAAAAAGGCGCATCCGGCGACGAAGATTTTTCAGGCGCTGCGGATTGCGGTGAACGACGAAATCGGTTCTTTGAAACGCGGGCTGGCAGCGGCGGTGGAAATCTTGAAGCCCGGCGGGCGGCTGGCGGTCATCACGTTTCATTCGCTGGAAGACCGCGTGGTGAAGGAATTTGGCCGCGAGCGGACGCGCGATTACACGTTCAGCGGCGAAGTGGACGAGCCGGAGCTGCGCCAGCCGCGCGCGCCGGAATTGAAGTGGGTGACGCGCAAGGCAATCGCGCCCGGCGAAATGGAATTGAAGGAAAATCCGCGCAGCCGCAGCGCGCAATTGCGGGTGCTGGAGAAAATGTAGATGGCAGGCAATCGAAAAAAACAGTCGGCGGCGATCCGGTTTGGTCCGGCGCTCAAGGCGTTGTTTTTGTGCATGCTGATCGCTGGCTCGGCGATCGGCTACGTCTGGCAGAAAAACGAGATTTACCGCTTGAGCCAGCAGATTCGCCAGGGCGAATTGCGCTTGAAGCAGATGGCGGATGGCAACGAAAAGTTGAGGTTGAAGCTCGCTGATTTGTGTTCGCCGCCGATGCTCGACCAGCGGGCGCGCGAGTTGAATCTGGGCCTGGCTCCGGCGCAACCCATGCAGGTCTGGCGGCTGCCGGAACCTCCCGCCGCGCCGCAGGAGAGCAACCTTTCGGCACGACAGTTGGCCGCGCGGCAAGCTGGCGCGCCGCTGACGCAATGAAATTATTTTGGCCGCTGCTCGTGACGTGTCGGTAGTGAGGAACCGACCGTCACGGGCGGCTGGCCGTATTTGAAATGACGAAACGACTGCAACTTCGACGGGTGCTGGTGCTGACGCTGTTTGTCTGCGCGGCCTTCGCCGGCCTCGGCTACCGGCTGGTGGACTTGCAGGTGTTGCGACACGACGAGCTGGCGAAACTGGCGCAGGACAACACGCAGCGCGAATTCCGGCAGGCGCCGCGGCGCGGCGACATCCTCGACACGCGGGGCAATCTGCTGGCCACGAGCGTTCCGGTTCAAACGGTCTGCGCCGACCCATCGCTCATCGGCAACCGGCAGGCGGTCGTGGCGCACACGCTCGCACCGCTGCTGCTAATGAGCGAAGACGAACTTTCGCAAAAACTTTTCCCGCACGCTTCCAAAAATCAAAAGGGCGAAACCATTACAAATAATCTTCACTACGTCCGGCTCAAAAAAAATGTCACGGAGGAAACCTGGCAAAAGATTCAACTGGCGATGAGCCAGCTTTCCTTCGGTTTGGATGAAAAGAAATTGTCAAAAAGTGGGCGCGCGTTTTTTCACGATCTACGTCAAAGCGCCATTTCCGCCGAGCCGGATCAAATGCGGATGTATCCAAATGGCACGCTGGCGGCGCAGGTTCTGGGATTTCCGGGCGTGGAAGAATTCAAATTGGACGGTCATCCGGTTTCGCAGATTTCCGGACGCGATGGGATTGAGCTGGCGCTGAATTCCCCTCTTGGCGGCGTGGCCGGCTGGCGCGTGACGCAAACCGACTGGCAGCAGCATGAACTCGTCGCGTTGCGCGACGAGGATGTGCAGCCGCGCGACGGCCTGAACGTGGTGCTGACGATTGACGCGGCAATCCAACACAACCTTGAAGACGCACTTGCCGACGCGATGCAGAAGCACACGCCGCGCAGCATCACGGGCATCGTCGTGCGTCCGAGCACCGGGGAAATTCTGGCGATGGCTTCATTTCCGAATTACGACCCGAACCTGTTGAGCACAGTCACGACCAATGCGCGCAACCGAGTCATCACCGACGTGATGGAACCCGGTTCAACTTTCAAAATCGTCGTCGTCTCAGGCGCGTTGAACGAGGGGGTCGTCAAGTTGACTGATGAATTTGATTGCGAACACGGACATTTCGCCTTTGCCGGCAAAATTTTGCACGATCACGAGCCTTTTGGCACGCTTACGACCGAAGGCATCGTCACCAAATCGTCGAACATCGGCGCGGCGAAAATCGGCATCCGCCTCGGCGCGCAAAACCTTTACCAATACGCGAGCGATTTTGGTTTTGGCCAGCGCACGGGTATTCTGTTGCCGGGCGAAGTCAGCGGCATCCTGCATCCGGTCACGAATTGGACCAAGGTTTCCGTCGCGCAGATTCCCATGGGACAGGGCGTGGCCGTGACGCGGCTGCAAATGATCATGGCGATGGCTGCGCTCGCCAATGACGGCTGGCTAATGCGCCCGATGCTCGTGAGCCGGCTCGAAGACCGCAACGGCAACGTGGTGCAAAAATATGAACCGCAGCGCGTGCGACAGGTGGTCAACGAAGCCACNNCCGGGTAAATACGTTGCGTCCTTCATCGGATTTTTCCCGGCGGACAATCCGCAGGTTTGCATTTCCATCGTGATGGACGAGCCGAAGGAAGGCTATTACGGCGGGCAGGTTTGCGGGCCGGTGTTCAAGGAAATTGCCGGGCATTGCGCGAGTTACCTGAACATTCCACCGGATTCCCCGGCACCGCTCATGGCGAACGCGCCAAATCCTCATTGAAATACAGTGGAAACACGCTCGTTGAAATTTGTCGCCGAAACCTGCGGCGCCGAACTCCGGCGCGGAGCGGCGGAAGCCATCGTCAAAAATGTCTGCACGGACTCGCGGAAGGCGCAGGCGGGTGATTTGTTCTTTGCCATCAAGGGCGAACATTTCGACGGCCACGATTTTTTGAACGAAGTCGCGGCGAAAGGTGTTACGGCGGTCGTTATCGGGCAAAAAAAAGTTCCGGCGAAGTTGCCGAAATGTGCCGTGTTGGTGGTTGCTGATGTCCGCGTCACGCTTGGGAAATTCGCCGCGGCGTATCGAAAAGATTTTGCGTTGCCGGTGCTTTGCGTCGGCGGCTCGAATGGCAAAACGACTGTGAAGGAACTGATTGCGTCGGCGCTCCGGCAAAAACTGGCGACGCTCTGGAGCGAGGCGAGTTTCAACAACGACATTGGCGTGCCGCTGACTCTGTTGCGGCTGGAAAAAACGCATCATGCTGCCGTGCTGGAAGCGGGCACGAATCATCCGGGCGAACTCGCGCCGCTCGTAAAGATGATTCGCCCGAAATTCGGCGTGATTACGAACATCGGGCGGGAACATTTGGAATATTTTGGCGATGTTGCGGGCGTCGCGCAGGAAGAGGGCCGGCTCGCGGAACTGTTGCCGGCGGACGGAAAATTGTTTTTGAACGGCGACAACGAGTGGTCTGAAAAAATCGCGACTCGGACGAAAGCGCAAGTTGTTCGCGTCGGTCTCGGTGAAAAAAACGACTGGCGCGCGGAGAAAATTCGTTTGGACAAAAATGGCGTCACATTTCGGGTGCAGGCGCCCAAGGAAGAATTTTGCGGCGATTATCGGATTAATTTGCTGGGGCGTCATCAGGTGGCGAATGCTTTGTTCGCGATTGCGGTCAGTGAGGAACTCGGTCTGGGCCGTCCCGAAATCCGGGACGGCCTGGCCGAATGCCAGCCGGCAAAGATGCGGCTGCAATTTTGGGAAGCGAATGGCGTTCGTGTTTTGGACGACGCCTACAACGCGAACGCGGATTCGACGATTGCGGCGCTGGAAACGTTGTGCGATTTGCCGCTGCAAGGCCGGCGCGTGGCGGTGCTGGGCGACATGAACGAACTCGGCGCGCACAGCGAAACGGCGCACGCGGAAGTGGGACGCCGCGCGGCGGAACTCGGCATCGGCCAGTTGTTCGCCGTCGGCAAAATGGCGCCGGTCACGGCGAAGGCCGCGCGCGACGCGGGATTGAACCGGGTAATTGAATTTGCGGACGTGGAAGCGGCGATGAAAGCGGTGAAACAATTTTTGAAGAGCGGCGACGTGGTTTTGTTGAAGGCGTCGCGGGCGTCGCGCCTGGAGCGCATCGCCGAAACGTTGAAGTCCGGAAAAGCTTGAAACCATGCTTTATTATTTGAGCCAGCAATTGCTTGAGTGGACGAAAGGAACGCCGTGGGCGGACCACCTTTCGGCGCTCCGGCTGTTCCGTTACATCACTGTGCGCAGCGCGGGCGCGGCGGTGACGGCGCTGGTCTTGAGCTGGTGGCTGGGACCGAAAATCATCCACTGGCTGAAGACGTTGAAGTTCGGACAGGATTACAAGGACAAAGCGGAGGAGGCGGGCGGTCTGGCCGCGCGCGTGTTGAGCAAAAAGGGAACGCCGACGATGGGCGGCGTGTTGATTGTCACGGTGCTGGTTTTTTCAACGATGTTGTGGACGGAATGGAACGCGCAGGTGGAATTGACGATGCTCGCGGTGCTGGTGCTAGCCGGACTGGGGTTTTACGACGATTACGCGAAAATAATCCAGCAGAGCGGTGGTGGCACTCCGCCGCGCCTGAAACTCGTGGTTCAAATCGCGCTGGCCCTGTTCGTGGGGATTTATCTTTGGGAACTGCCGGCGACGAGCCAGTTGCGGTTTTCCGAGGACAAAACCGTCGTTACCAGCAATCTGGTGAGCGCCCTGATGCTGCCGTTTTACAAATATCCGGTTCATGCGGGCACCATCGCAGGTTTCCCCATAGTGGGTCTCCTGGTCGTGATGCTGGCGATTGTCGGGAGTTCCAACGCGGTGAATTTGACGGACGGCCTCGACGGGCTGGCCATCGGCTGCACGCTCATCGTCGCGTTTGTGTTTCTGGTGTTCACGTATGTGGCGGGCAATATCAAAGCGGCGGCCTATCTGCAAATTCCCTACGTCAGCGGCGCGGGTGAATTGACCGTGTTTTGCGCGGCGCTCATCGGCGCCGGTCTGGGATTTTTATGGTTTAACTGTCATCCGGCGCAAGTGTTCATGGGCGACACGGGGTCGCTCGCGCTCGGCGGCGCATTTGGCATCATGGCGGTGCTCATTCACCAGCCGTTCGTGCTCGTGATTGCGGGCGGCGTGTTTGTGCTGGAAGCCGCGTCGGTGATTTTGCAGACCGGCTGGTTCCGGCTCACGCGGCTGCGCACCGGCACGGGCCGGCGGATTTTTTTGATGGCGCCGCTGCACCATCACTTTGAAAAAAAGGGCTGGTATGAATCGCAGGTGGTGATGCGGTTTTACATTTTGTGCGTCCTGTTCGCGGTCGTCGCGCTGGCCACTTTGAAATTGAGATGATGATGAGAACGAGCAAAATGAAAGCGGCGCGGGCATTGAACAAAATGCGTTTTGTTCCTTGCGCAAATGGCGCGGGGCTGTTAATAACTTCAGGCGCAGCGGCAAGACTCGCTCGCCCCGGCGGAACGGTTTCCATTTCACCCGCCGGCGGGAAATTCAGCGACGATTTCAGGCCCGCGCCAATGAACAGAAACAATTTAACATGCCGTGGAATTTGCCGAGGGAAAATTTCGCAGCGAAACAATCAAAACCACCTCGAAGAAAGGACGCCATCCGCGCCAAAACAATGAACAACCCCAATCCATTCGTCCCACAAGGCTCCGTGCTGGAGCAAAACAAACGCCGTTCGCGCATGAAACTCGTCGTCTTCTGCGTGCTCGCGGTGAGTGTCGCCGGTCTTTCGGCCATGCTCATCCAGGGCTGCAAACGCGAGCAGAGCACTGAAAACATCCCGCCGGTCGAGACCAACCCGCCGGTGGTGATGCCGCCAATCGAGACCAATCCGCCGGTGGTGATGCCGCCAATCGAGACCAATCCGCCGGTCGTCGTTGCGCCGCCGCCATACTCGCCACCCGGGACAGAATATATCATCGTCAAAGGCGACACACTCGCGAAGATCGCCAAGAAAAATGGTGTGACGCTCAAGGCGCTTGAAGCGGCGAATCCGAACGTCCAGCCGACCAAGCTGAAAGTCGGCCAGAAACTCACCATTCCGGCGGGTAGCGCAACCGCTCCGACAGAAACTCCAGCCGTCACGGCCAGCGCCGGTGGCGGGGAAACTTACGTCGTCAAATCCGGCGATACGCTGACGAAGATTGCCACGTCGCATGGCACGACCGTCAAGGCGATTGAAACTGAAAACAATCTGTCCACGACCAAAATCAAGGTCGGCCAAAAGCTGAAGATTCCGGCGAAGGCTGAAGCCGCGGCTCCTGCAGCGGCTCCAGTTGAGGCGCCCGCGCCCGCCGCGCCTGCCGTTGCGCCGGCCACAACGCCCACGCCGACCGGACATTAGCCGCCAATAAAACAGCGGCTGGCATTTGAGCTGTTGAAATGAAAGTCGCCGTCACAACTATGGCGTTTTGTGTCGCCGCCCTGCTGGCGCTGGGGCTGGTGATGCTTTACAGCTCGAGCATGACCCAGGTCGGCGCGCATTACCTGATGCTGCAACTCGTCTGGTGCGCGCTCGGCTTCGTCCTCTGCGTGGCGGCGACCGCCCTCGACTATCAATGGCTCAAAAAGGCGGGATGGCCGCTTTTTATTTTCGCACTGTTGTTGCTCGTGCTGGTGCTGCTGCCCCTGCCGCACGGCATCACCAAAAAAATCAACGGCGCGCACCGCTGGTTCATTCTTCCCGGAATGCGTCTGCAACCGTCCGAACTCGCCAAACTCGCGCTCATCGTCATGCTCGCGTGGTATGGCGACCGCTGCCAGCGGCAGATGCAGACCTGGAAACGCGGTGTGGTTTTGCCGGGTCTGCTGATTGCCTTGGTGCTTGGCCTGGTTTTTGTTGAACCGGATCGCGGCACCACCATTCTTCTGGCCGCCGTCAGCGGTTCGATGTTGCTCGTTGCCGGTGTCCGCTGGAAACACGTCCTCATTCCGGCGGCGGCTGGCGCGGCGGCCTTGGCGGTTTCAATTTTGCATGACCCAATGCGCATGAAGCGCATTTTTAGCTGGTGGAATCTGGAGCAGCACAAGGACGGCGTCGGGTATCAGGCGTATCAGGCGATGATTGCGCTCGGTTCCGGTGGCTGGACCGGTCTTGGCCTCGGTAATGGCCGCCAGAAACTTGGATTCGTGCCCGAACATCACACCGATTTCATTTTTTCCATCATCGGCGAGGAACTCGGTTTGATTGCCACGTTGTTCGTCGTCGCCGCATTTGTCGTGGTCGCCATTTGCGGCATTTACATCGCCCTGAATTCCCGCGACACCTTCGGCTCCCTGCTCGCCTTGGGAATCACATTATTGATCAGCCTGCAAGCTGCCATCAACATCGGTGTCGTCACCAGCGCGCTGCCGAACAAGGGCCTGCCGCTGCCGTTTATCAGCTACGGTGGCTCGAACCTGCTCGCCATGTTTGCCGGCGTCGGCATTTTGTTCAGCATAGCGCGCCATGCGCCCGTGCGCGAAAAAATTTCCGAGCCGGTCGTCGAAGCCGACGACAACCCCTTTGCCTCGAGGGCAACATGACTTCCCCGGAAACCAAAACGCCCTTTGTCGCCATCGCCTGCGGCGGGACGGGCGGGCATCTCTTTCCGGGACTCGCCGTTGCGGAACAACTAAAGCAGCACGGTTGCGATGTCGCGCTGCTCATCTCGCCGAAGCAGGTGGACCAGCAGGCCGTGAAATCCGCGCATGGCATGGAAATTTTCACGCTGCCGGCCGTCGCGCTGCAAAACGGAAATTATTTCTCCTTCGCCGGCAGCTTTGTGAAATCCCTGTTCGCCGCGCGAAAAATCTTCAACAAACGCAGGCCCGGCGCCGTCTTCGCCATGGGCGGATTCACCGGCGCGCCGCCGGTTTTTGTCGCGAAGGACATGGGCGTAAAAACTTTTCTGCACGAGTCCAACACCATTCCCGGTCGCGCCAACCGCATTCTTTCGCGTTTCGTGGACGGGGCGTTCGTTGGATTCCCTGAAGCCGCCGCGCGATTGAAGACGCGCAAGGTCACGACAACCGGCACGCCGGTCCGCCCGCAATTTCAGCCGCAGGACGCGGCTAAATGTCGAAGCGCTCTCGGCCTCGATCCAAATCTTCCGACGGTTCTGGCCGTTGGTGGCAGTCAGGGCGCGCGCGGCCTCAACGAAATGATTCTGTCCGCTCTGCCGCTGCTCGCCGGGCGCGACTGGCAGTGGCTGCACCTTGCCGGCGCGAACGATTTTGAAAAAGTGAGGGCCGCCTACGCCGCGCGCGGAATCAAGGCGGTCGTGAAACCGTTTCTTGCGGAAATGGATCTGGCGCTGGGCGCGGCGACCGTAGCCGTGAGCCGCGCCGGTGCGTCGTCACTCGCGGAAATCGCTGCGATGCGTTTGCCTGCATTGCTCGTGCCGTATCCAGCAGCGGCGGACAATCATCAGTTTTCCAACGCCAGCGCGTTTGAAAAAACCGGCGCGGCGGTGCTGCTCGAACAAAAAAGTTCCACGCCGGAGAAACTGGCGGCGATTTTGGACGAACTGGTTGAAAACGAAGCAGCCCGTTCAAAAATGCAGTCCGCCCTTGTGCAGTGGCACGCGCCGCGCGCGGCGGAACAAATTGCGGAAAGCATTTTGAGCGGGGATGCTCGACAACCGGAGAAAATGGCACAAGCAAAGATGAAAACGTGCGGCTGTGGTCACGCACACGGCACGGCGAAACACGCGCATTGAACCATGATGCCAACCGCCGACATTTTGGATAAGCCGATGCGAGCCGACGCGAACATTGCCGGTGAATTGGCGGAACTTGTTTCGCCCGCGATGGTCATTCGCCGCGACGAGCCGCTCGCGAAGCACACGACGTTGCGCGTTGGCGGGCCGGCCGACGTTTATGTCGAGCCGGCATCGGAGGAGGACTTGGCCGCCGTCCTGAAATTTTGCGCCGCGCGCGGTATGCCGTTCTTTGTGATTGGCCGCGGCTCGAATGTGCTCGTGCGCGATGGCGGTTTTCGCGGCGTGGTCATTTGCCTCTCGCATGCGGATTTCAGCAAAATCGAGTTCGACGGCGAGCGCCTACGTTGCGGCGCGGGCGCGAAATTGAAAAATGTTGCGATTGAAGCCCGGCGTCGCGGCTTGAGCGGTTTGGAATTTCTTGAGGGCATTCCGGGCAGCGTCGGCGGTGCGCTGCGCATGAACGCCGGCGCGATGGGCGGTCAGACATTTGATGTCGTCGAGAACGTTCGCCTGATCAATTTCGACGGCGACATTCGCGAATTCACGCCGGAGGAGATGGTGGTGAAATATCGCGGTTGCGACACGCTGAAAAATCATATCGCGCTGGGCGCGGTGTTGAAGGGCCGGGCGGATTCGCCGGAGTCCATCGCGCAGCGGATGAGCGCGTTCAATCAAAAACGATGGACGTCGCAACCCGCCGCGCCAAGTGCAGGTTGTGCGTTCAAGAATCCGCCGTCCATTCCGGCGGGCAAATTGATTGACGAACTTGGTTTGAAAGGCACGCGTGTCGGCGGCGCGGTGGTGTCGCAGGAACACGGCAATTTCATTGTGAACGATGGCAATGCGACGGCGCACGACGTTTTGGAATTGATTTCAATTTTGAAGGCCAAAGCCAAGGCCGAGCGCGGAATCGAATTGCACACGGAAGTTGAAATCATCGGCGATGAAAATTAATTACAAAGAAGCAAAGGCGTTGACTCTCGGTCAGCGGATTCGTTTTATATTTTGTGGAGTTGCAGCAGCGTTTTTTTTCTACGTTTTTACAGTTGGATTAGTTCCGGTAGTGGTGCGGCATACTGGCGATAGTGGGCGGCTTCAATGGCTGCCTTCCGTGCCTGGAGCCATGGCGGCCTTGGACATTTATGAGTTGCCTGCGCGACTGCCAATTGTTGACAAGTTTTGTGAGATGTCCGCAAATCTCTGGTGGGCGGTTACTGACCCACCAGACACAACGCCGTAGCGTAGGCGTAGCAGGCAGTAGCAATAAAATGTCAAAAAAATTAAACATAGTCGTCATGCTCGGCGGCCCAAGCGCAGAGCGCGAGGTGTCGTTGCGTTCGGGCGCGGGCGTGGTGAAGGCGCTGCGTTCGCTCGGCCACACGGTTTTTGAGATTGATCCCAAAACGCCGGACTGGATTTTGCCGCCGGCCACGGATGTCGTCTGCCTCGCGCCGTTGCACGGAACATACGGCGAGGACGGCACAGTTCAGAGGCAACTGGAAATACTTGGCGTGATTTACACTGGGTGCGATTCGGAGGCCAGCCGCATCGCGTTCGACAAGGTGCTGACAAAAAAACTTTGCGCCGAAGCCGGGGTGCCGACGGCAAAATATCTGGTCGTGAAATCGGAAAAGGCCGCGCTTCCGAAAAATTTGCCATTGCCGCTGGTGGTCAAGCCGGTGCGACAGGGTTCGAGCGTCGGCTTGCAATTCGTTGAGCGCGCCGCCGATTGGCCGAACGCGCTGGCGGAAGCTTTGAAATTTGATTCGGAAGTTCTGGTCGAGGAACAAATCGCCGGACGCGAGGCGACGGTTGGGATCCTGGACGGCAGGGCGCTGCCGGTGGTCGAAGTCCGTCCGAAAGTTGGCAGCTATGATTATCGCAACAAATACACCGTCGGTTGCACGGAATATTTTTGCCCGGCGGATTTTGA
>PLZL01000085.1:0-3894 GCA_003152145.1 Limisphaerales bacterium | reverse complement strand
GCGGCGGCGGCGGCGGGAATCAATTACGGGCAACTTTGCCAGCGGATGGTGGATTTGGCGTTGCGAAGAAAAGCGGCGGCAAAAGCGAAGGAGCAGGAAGACGGGGCCGCAATTTTGCTCATGATGCAGCAACAAATATGGTCACGATGACAGATGTGGTTTAAGCGGAAACAAAAAAACCGGCGGTTGAGCCGCGGACACGTGCTCGATGTGAGATTACGCTCCGAGCAGGTGCGCGCGACGCGCGCCCGATTGGCGATCATGGCGATCAGTGTCCCGGCCTTCACGATTTTCGGGCTTTATCTGCTCTGGCGCGCTGGCGAATGGACGCTCGACAAATTCGTCTATGAAAACGCCGAGTTCGCCATCCAGCGCGTGGACGTGCAGACCGACGGCGTCATCACGCCGGACCAGTTGCGCAACTGGTCCGGCGTGAAACCCGGCGCGAATTTGATCGCGCTCGATTTGGCGTCGGTGAAACGCAATCTCGAACTCGAGCCGGTCATTGATTCCGTTTCCGTCGAACGTGTCCTGCCACGCACGCTGAAAATCCGCGTGACCGAACGCAGTCCAATTGCACAAGTCAACGTGCCCCGCCCCGACGGCGCGAACGGCGTCGCGATTTGCGTGTTTCAACTGGACGTCGCCGGCGTCGTTATGCAGCCGCTCGACCCGCGCATGAGTGTGATTCCGCTGTCGCAGATGAAGGACGGCCGGTTGCCGGTCATCACGGGACTGAACGTCGCGCAACTCCAGCGGGGACATCGCATCACGCTGCCGCAGGCGCAGGCGGCGCTGCATTTGATTTCCGCGTTCGGCCATTCACCGATGGCCGGCCTGGTGGAATTACGCCGCATTGACGTGTCGGCGCCGGGTGTCATTGTCGTGACGACGGGGCAGCGTGGCGAAATTACTTTCGGTCTGCAAAATCTGGAGCAACAATTGCGGCGCTGGCGCTTAATTTACGATCTGGGGCGGCGCAATAACAAGGCCATCGCCTCGGCGGACCTGGCGGTGGCCAACAACGTGCCGGTGCGCTGGATGGAAGCGAGCGCCGCGCCGGTGGTTGCGCCGAAAAACTCAACACTTGCACCAACGCGGAGGAAAAATGTTTGACGACTCGAACATCATTGTTGGTCTGGAAATTGGCACGTCGAAAGTCTGCGCCGTTGTCGGCGAACAGACTGCCGACGGCGCGCTGAACATCATCGGCCTCGGCCAGGCGCGTTCGCGCGGCGTCCGCAAGGGCGAGATCGTGGACCCGAAACAGGCCGAGGAAGACGTGCGGAACGCCATTGTCGAAGCCGAAAGCATGGCCGGCGCGGAAATCAGCAACGTTTATCTGGGCGTCACCGGCGGCCACATCCGCGGCTTCAACAACCGCGGCGTTCATCCCGTTGTTTCCGCCGACCGCGAGATTTCCGACGACGACGTTCAGGACGTCGTCAAAAACGCCAAGGCCATCAATCTCCCGGCCGAGAACAATGTCGTCCACGCCATCCGCCAGCACTTCTTTGTGGACGGCCAGGACGGCATCACCAATCCCGTCGGGATGCTCGGCTCGCGGCTCGAAGTGGATGTCCATGTCGTTCACGGCAACACGAACCGCCTCCAGAACGCCATCCGCCTCGTCAAGGGCTTTCAGATTCAAGTGAACGAAATCGTTTTCAACGGCCTTGCCGCCTCGCTCGCGCTCCTCTCGAACGAGCAGAAGGAACTCGGCGCGCTCGTCATTGACATCGGCGGCGGCACGACTGATTACGTCGTCTATGTCGGCGGCGTCGTCAAACACACCGGCGTCCTCGCAATTGGCGGCGATCATGTTTCCAATGATCTGGCTTACGGTCTGAAAGTCCCATTGAGCCGCGCGGAAAAGCTCAAGCTCGAACACGGCTCGGCCATCGTGGACGAGGCCGCGCAGGGCCGCGCCGTCACTTTCACGAACGAACTGGGTCTGCCCATCAAAACCATCAACGTCGGGCATCTCCAGCGCATCATGTCGCTCCGCCTCGAGGAAATCTTCCAGCTCATCGCGCAGGATTTGGAGCAGGCCGGCCTCTGCGATTATCTTCGCGCCGGGGTTTTTCTCACTGGCGGCGGCGCTCGCGTCCCGCACATCGCGAAGCTCGCCGAGCCGGTCCTGCAAATGCCCGTCTCCATCGGCCAGACCAATTCCATCAGCGGCCTCAAATCCGCGCTGGACCAGCCCGAATTCGCCGCCGCCATCGGCCTCGTCAAATTCGGTTCCTTCAAGAACCGCAAACGCGACGGCAAATCCTCCCTCGCGCAGGGAATCAAAGGCGCCATTTCCAGCCTGTTGCGCCGCTCCTGAACCCGACTCGTTATGAAAACCAAATCTGAAACTCCCGGTGCAAATTCCGAAGCCGCGCCCAGGCCCGCCGTGAGAATCTTCGGCGTCGGAGGCGCCGGTGTCGCATTGCTCGACGTCCTCAACGCGGAGGAATTTGCCGGCGCGGGTTTCGTCGCCATCAACACTGACGCCGCATCGTTGGCGGCTTCGTCCGCGACCGTCAAAATCCANNGGCAGTGGCATCAGCCCAGTCCTTGCGCGCGCCGCGAAGGAAACCGGCGCGCTCGTCCTCGCGTTTGTGACTTTGCCGTTCGTCTGCGAAGGCAATCGCCGCCAGCAGCAGGCGCAGCAGGGTTTGGAACAATTGAAAACCGTCGCCGACGGCGTGATTTGTCTGCCGAACCAGAAGACCTTCAAGCTCATTGACGACAACACCAGCATCCTTGATACCTTCCGCATCACCGGCGGCCTGCTCGTCGAGGGCGTCCGCGGCGTCTGGCGGCTGCTCACGCGCCCCGGCCTCATACAGATTCATTTCGACGACCTCTGCGCCCTCGTGCGCGACCGCCATTCCGAGAGCGCGTTTGCGTTTGTCGAGGCCAGCGGTCCCGCCCGTTCCCGCGAAGCCGTCGAGAAACTCCTCGCCCATCCGCTGTTGGATGAAGGCCGCGCCCTCGCCGACGCCGACGCAGTCCTCGTGAGCTTGATGGGAGGAAAGGACCTGGCCATGTCTGATGTGAATCGCGTGATGGAGCAAATCGGACGTTATTGCGAGCACGCGCAGATCATCATGGGCGCGGCGGTGGACGCGGAAATGAAAAACAAATTGTCCGTCACGCTGATTGCGGCGAGAAATTGCGTTGCGAAAAATGAGCCGTCAATTTCAACTGCTGATTCACCGGAGCANNCGCGGCGGTGGACGCGGAAATGAAAGGCCGCCTCTCCGTCACCCTAATCGCGGCGAGAAATTCCATTGCAAAAAATGAATCGTCAATTTCAACTGCTGATTCGCCGGAGCAAATTGTTTCGCGCGGCGCAACCGAACAGAGCGCGGGCGGCTCGCCCGCGAGTTCGGACTTTTCCCACCGCGCGGACAAGCTGTCCGCGCTCCAACTGCATCAGCGCGAGCAGGCGATTTCGCACCATGGCCGCGCGCGTCGGGGCGGCAACAAGCTGCTCCAGACGCAACTACCGCTGGCCATCATTTCCAAGGGCCGGTTCGACAAAAGCGAGCCGACCATCCACAAGGGCGAAGACCTCGACATCCCCACCTACGTCCGGCGCGGCATCTCGTTGAACTGATGGCAATCCTGACGTAGCGGCGTCTCGGCAGAGCGCCGCAAACTGTGACGGGAATTCAAATGGCGGCTTTCTCTCGAAAGCCGCTACGCCGAAGGCGGACTTGTCGCGTCTCGCAAGGCGGGGCGGATGGGAACTCTTTTCCTGAATTCATTTTGGGATGGACGATTGGGACAAATGGCGTTTGAATTTTTGATCACGGATTAACACGGATGAACACGGATTGCGCGATGGAGCCGGGGAAAAGCGGCGGAGGGCCGCCGCAGATGTTCTCTGGTTTGCAA
>PLZL01000258.1 GCA_003152145.1 Limisphaerales bacterium | reverse complement strand
ATCGAGCGCATGTCGGCCACGAGATTGTTGTAGCCGAACGTCGTGCCGCGCTCGGTGAGCAGGATTTTCTTCGCGCCCGCGCGCCGGGCCTTGTCCACAACCTGGCCCATTTCCGCCGGCGACAGGAATTGTCCCTTTTTGATGTTCACAATCTGGCCGGTGCTGGCGGCGGCTTCAATCAAGTCGGTCTGCCGGCAGAGGAACGCGGGAATTTGCAGGATGTCCACCACCTCGCCCACGACGGCGGCGTGCGACTCGCAGTGGATGTCCGTCAGCACCGGCACGCCGTATTCGGCGCGGACTTTGCCCAGGATTTTCAGCCCGCCTTCCAGCCCGATGCCCCGAAAGGATTTGCCGGAGGTGCGGTTGGCCTTGTCGAAGCTGGCCTTGAAGACGTAGAAAATGCCAAGCGCGGCGCAGGTCTTCTTGAGCGCGGCGGCGGTTTGCAGGCAGAGCTTCTCGCTTTCAATCACGCACGGCCCGGCGATCAAAAACAACTGGCGCGGCGAATTGAGGTTTTTCCAAATGGCGGCGTCGTTAAACACGCGGAAGTTTTAACAGCGAAGCAAAGAAAAGTAAATGACGGTGACAAACCGAAACAGACTTTCAATAATCTAATTGGCGGGGACACGCTGCTGCGCGTCCGAGCCGACCGGCAGGTCGGCCCTGCCATGGCGCCGTCGGCGCAGCCTTGACGAACATCCTCGCGTTTGCCATTGCCAATGACCAATTCCGTTCTATATTGCGTCCAACAAAGCGTATGACCCGGCAACAAATTCCCGATGAAGCCTTCTGTTCCTGTTCCGTCAACAATTGGGACACGCCCGCAAGGTTTCACCAGTTATCTCCCCAATTTTCAATTGGAACAGAAGGTGCTTATGCAAAACCATGAGTAAAAGGATTCCTCTGACACTTGCGGCTCTGCCGCTGATTTTGACTTCCTGTGCGACGCCGCGCCCGCCGGTCGCGTTCCACATGACCGACAACACGGCGCTCGTCATTGAGTCTTTGGATGTTCGCACCTGCCAGATGCTGCAACCAACCGCATCGGCAAAGGAGGAGAATGATGAACTTCTGGGACAGGCACGGTCCTTTCAACAACATCAGACTGCCGTGGTGATCCTCGAAAATTACACCGAGTCCCGGTTTGGGGAACAATTCCGCGACCGTGGCACCGAATGGTTTGTTGCCTTGCGCGGGCTGGGATACAAACACATCTATTTTCTTCAAGGCAGAGGCGTGACCGACCCCGAAGGGTTGCCAACCATCATCCGATACGATTGACAGTTTTCAAATCACCGTGCCGTGGGGGATGATGGCGCCCTTGGGGATGATGACGATGCCGTTGAACACGCGAGAGTTTTGGCAGCGAGGCGTCGGAAAGCAAATGGCCTCATCCTGATTGCGGTGGTTTCGGCGCGGGCTGGGTGTCATCTCCCGGCGAGAATTTCAAACCTCTCCGCCTTCGATGCCGCCATGCCCGCTCCCCGCCTCGCACAATGATTGCTCCTGTTCCCAAAGTGTCTTCACGGCGTCAGGAGCGTGCTCCGGTGCGGCATGGCTCACCCATGTAAAAATCTCAACGAAGCGGGTCTTGTCTCCTGCTTCAGTGTCCCGAACAATGATATGCGGCACGGCAAATACCAGGTGCTCACTCTGGTAAATCTGCCAGGCACGCGAAAGCACCGCCTGGAACTCCGCCTCTTTGCCGGACTGGACGTGATACGTGACCATCACCGTTTCAGGGTCATGCCTGGCCGAACCATGATGTGCGGAATTCATGGTCGAACAGGCGGTCAAACCGAAAAGTGAAAGAACAAAGAGAGAGTGTGATCTTCATAAGATTGTCGGAATATCCATGCGTTCAATGATGACTGACGTCCCAAAGCTGATTGACACCGGAACAAAACGCAAGCCCGCGCTCGCGGAACCGGGGAACTGCAACGCGTCAAACACGGCTGCGGGGCCGGAGGAAGAGCCAGCGCGGGACGGTTTGGGTGTAGCGCACGTAATCCTCGCCGAAACGTTCTCGCAGCCCCGGCTCCTCCCACCGGACAATGAAGGCGTGGAGGAGCACGATGATGACGCCGGTGTAGGGAAGCAGCGCCACGCCAGCCGGAACCCAGAAACCAGCCGAGCAGAAATGCCACGTGGGCCACGTAAATCGGGTTCCGGGAATGGCTGTAGAGTCCGGAGGTCACCAGATGTTTGGGCGGCTCGTTGATGAAAGGCGTTCCCTTTCCGATGCGGGAGAAGAGGCGCGAACAATACAGCCAGACGGCCACCGCCCCGGCCATCAGACCGCCACCGATTATCTGACCGGCCGGGTTATGCCAGCGCGGCCAGTCCAAACGCTGGTTGAGATCAATCATCCCCACCGGCCCCAGCACCAGCACGATGAACAGGGCGAGGGCGATTGATATCTTCACGGCAAACTGAACGGGCCAACCGGCGTTAGGGTCTCCAGTGGTTAGGCGGCGGACTCATGCGACATGGCCTGCGCGTCTCCTCCACCCGAGCAGGCGGGCTGGAAGAAACAGCAATGCGCGAACCANNAATCAGAGCCTTCATATTCCTATCCTTCCATTTCTGTATCGAATGTCAACTGCCGCCTAACGCAAAGGTCAGCGACGAGAGCCAGCCGCCGATGCCGTTCGATTTGTCTCTGAATGAAACGGCTGGCTCCCGTTCGCTGCACCGTCTTGTTCGCCCCTGGGTGTTGCTGGTCCAAGGGCTTCAGAAATCAAGCGGCACACCGGTTCGGGGTTCTTCATGAACAGCCGAATGCGCGCCTGCCTGGAACGCCACCAGTGCCCGACGGGGTTACAGGTGATGAGCTCCAAATACGGGCCGAAAAACGCATTACACCCAACTGCGACCGATTCGAGGTGATCTTCATCGGCGGTCTGGTCTTCTCCTGTAAACCACGCCGTCCATTCAAAACGGACGAGACGAAGCAACCAGCAGGGAAGCAGGACGCGCCGGTCTGTGATATACAATCCCATTTCCTGGATGAGCGGAAGTGACAACGACAGGCGATAGCTCGGGAGAGACTTCCCTGAGGCACCCCACACGATTGGTTTGAAATAAAGCACTCGCTCACCGGCCAATAGCCGAACGGGCAGGCTCAAACTCACTTTCAGTTCACTTGCCATCAATCAGTCTCCTCTTATGGCGAACGATCCAAAGCTGAGCCACGGCCACCGGCGGCTGGCTCACGCCAGCAATCTGGACTCTCAAATCTCATAGCTCAATCGAAAACTCAAGGGGCAGTGGCCGTTGGCTACAGCGCGGTGTTAGGCCGCTGGTCGA
>PLZL01000328.1 GCA_003152145.1 Limisphaerales bacterium | reverse complement strand
AGCATCATCGGATAAATCATCAGCCAGATGAGCACGGCAATGGGGATGTTCACCTGTGAGCCCTGGCCGAATTGAAGCTGGCTTAATTGGGTCGTGAAGCCGGGCGCGAGTTTACCCAGGAAAACGCCGGCAACCATGCAAAGAAAAACCCAGATGGTCAGGTAACGCTCGAAGAACGCGAGACGCTTAGGCGAAATTCGATCAGATGCGCTCACAGTTTGCGTGCCTGAACTTCGAGGCTGGTGATAAAATCCCCAGGTTTTGTTCCAACGGGCAAATGCTCAATAATCTTCTGGTAAAGCGGGTCTTCAAAACTGGTCATGGCTTCGACGTATCCGGGTTTGGTTTTGAGAACGATGTCCGTCAATCCGGCTTCGCGCGCCATGTGGCCGGTGTCATTCATGAGCGCCGCGCCCGCGACACAACCCACTAGCGCCTCGACCATTTTGAGCACTTCCGGCGGCAGTGGCTTGAGCAGCGCCATGTCCGAAACGGCAACGCGCCCGCCCGGCTTGAGCACGCGCGCTATTTCCCGCCAGACCTGCGTTTTGTCGGGCGAAATATTGATGACGCAGTTTGAGATGATCGCGTCCACGCTGTTGTCCGCGACGGGCAGATGCTCGATTTCGCCAAGGCGGAATTCGACGTTGTCCAAGCCGGTTTGCCCGCGATACGTGGCAGCGTTGCGGCGGGCTTTGGCCAGCATTTCCGGCGTCATATCCACACCGATGGCGCGCCCGGTCGCGCCAACTTTCCGTCCGGCAATGAACACGTCGAAACCGCCGCCGCTGCCGAGATCAAGCACGACTTCGCCGGGGCGTAGCGCGGCGAGCGCGGCGGGATTGCCGCAGGAAAGCCCCATGTTTGCGCCTTCGGGCAGCGCCTTGAGTTCCTCGACGGTGTAGCCGAGTTCGCGCGCAAGCTTGTCGGCGTCTTGCGGCGCGGAGCCGCAGCAGGACACGCCCGGACTGCAACAGCCGGCGGAGGTTTCCTGTGCGATCTTGGTGTAGCCCTCGCGCACCAGCTTGCGCACGGAATCATTTTGTTCGTCAGTCAGGATGGCGCTCATAAAATCAGTTCAGCATTTTTGCCGGTGGCAGATGACGGCGAGATCGGTCTTCAAAATCCGTTTCAATTTTTTCGCATCCGCGGCGGCTTCGTCGGTTTTGGCAAGCGATTTGTGGACCCAGTCCAAGGTTTCGCGGACGGCGACGGTCGCGTGTTTGTCGGGCAAGCGGTAATAAACCCAGCGTTCGGTTTTGCGGGACTGGGTCAAACCGGCGTGGTGCAGAATGGAGAGGTGCTTGGAGACGGTGGACGGCGCCAGGCCGAACAGTTCGGTGATCTGGCAGACGCACAGTTCGCCGCGCCGGAGCGCGAGGAGAATCCGCACCCGGTTCGGGTCGGACAGCGCCTTGGTGATGGCCATGAATTCGCGCATAAAATGTTATTTCGTCAAATGACGAAATAACAATCGCAGCATTGGTCTTGAGTGTCAAGCGGCATATTTTTGAGCCAGAGGCTGGCGGGCCTTCGCGTCGTGGCCGGATTTGATCAAGTTACAGCCATCCGGCGGCGCGNNATGCGCTCGACGACAACCAATTTCAGCGCATTGACACTTTTCGCGCAGCCGACTCCCATGATGGAGGTGGTGATGGCGTGCGTTGTGGAAACGGGCATTCCGAAATGCGCCGCGGTGAGCAGCACGGTCGCGCCGGTCATCTCGGCTGCGAATCCATTGACGGGATGAAGTTTGACCATTTTATAGCCGAGCGTTTTGATGATGCGCCAGCCGCCGACCGCGGTGCCCGCGCACATGGTCAGCGCGCACAACACTTTGATCCACACGGCGATTTCGAGCGGCTGGCCGGCGGCAGGTTCGGACGATTTCAGAAAATCCAGCCAGCCCGGCAAATTGGAAAATGCCCCCGAGCTCGTCGCGGTCATCAGCGCCAGCGCGATGATGCCCATGGTCTTTTGCGCGTCGTTGGTGCCGTGGCTGAAACCCATGTAAGCAGCGCTGAACAACTGCAGTTTTCCGAACGTGCGATTGACCGTGACGGGCCGCCAATTTCGCAAAATATAATAAAGCAGTCCCATCAACAAAAAGCCGCCGATGAATCCAACCACGGGTGAGGTCAACATCGGCACGAGAACTTTCCAGAGAACGCCTTTGCCCTCCCACCAATGAACTTTTCCGGGAATGTTCCAGACGATGACCGACCAGTTGTTGCCCGCAGCGGCCAGGCACGCCCCACAAAGGCCGCCGACGAGCGAGTGGGACGAGCTTGCCGGCAGGCCGAACCACCAGGTAATCAAACTCCAAACGATGGCCGCCAATAACGCGCAAATCAGCACAGGCATGGTGGCAACTTTGGGATCCACCAGTCCGGACGCGATGGTGGCGGCAACGGCGGTGCCGCAGAGCGCGCCGAACAGATTGGTCACCGCGGCGAGCAGAACCGCCTGGCGTGGGCTCAAGACCTTGGTGGCAACGACGGTGGCGATGGAATTGGCCGTGTCGTGGAAACCGTTGATGTAGGTGAACACCAGCGCCACGAGGATGACGGTGAAAATGAGAGCCATCGCCGCCTTAAGAGTTTTTCAGGACGATGTGCATCACCACGTTGCCCACGTCGCGGCAACGGTCCACGACCTTTTCAATCAATTCGTAAAGATCACGGATGGCAATCGCCGTGAGGGCGCTATGCTTGCCGCTGTAAAGGTCGCGGAGCAATTCCATCATCAATTTGTCCGCCTCGCCTTCGACATATTGCAGACGGTCGTTCAGGTCGCTGATCTTTTCGAGTTCATTCATCTGGTGAAGCTGCTGAATCATGGCCAGAACGTCGTCAGCGGCCTTGATCATCATGTCGGCCTGGCGGGAAAGATCCAGTCCCTGCAAATGCGGCGCGGCGATCAGAAAACGCTCGGCGACCTTCTCGGCGGTCTTCGGAATTTTGTAAAGGCCGCGCGCCAGCGCCTCAATGTCCTCGCGTTCCAGGCCCGTCACAAAAGTTTTTACCAATTCGGCGCTGATCTGTTCGGAAATCTTCGTCTCTTTGCGCCGGGCGAGGACGAGTGCGTCCATTTTTTGGGTATCGCCGGGCGACTTGATGATTTCAACCGTGAGCCTGACGCATTCGTGTGTTTCCAGTGCCGCAGCCTCAAGCAGTTTAAGAAATTTATCGCCTTTGCCGAAGAATTGTTGGAGTGAGAACATGCAACGGATTTTGCATGAATCTGCCGGAAACGCACGCAAAACTTGCAGGCCGTGGCACCTTTGGCTGTTCTATGCGCCGGCGGCCTGACTTTTCACGCCGGTATGGCGGATGTCCTGCGCTTCGCAGAGATAGACGACATCCTCGGCGACGTTTGTCGCGTGGTCGGCGATGCGTTCGAGGCTTTTGGAGGCGACCATCCAATGCAGGCAGCGGCCAATCGTTTCGGGGTTTTCCTCCATGTGCTGCACGAGTGTGTTGTGAATCTGCTTGTTGAGCGCGTCCACCTGTTTGTCGCGCGGGATGACGGCGCGGGCGGCGGCGGAGTCGCGGTTCACGAAAGCGTCGAGCGCGGCCTTGAGCATATCGAGCGCAAGGCTGGCGATGCGCGGCAGGTCGAGATTGAGTTTGATGGGCGGTTCCTGGCTCAAATCGCGGGCGCGTTTGGCGATTTTCGAGGCCTCGTCGCCGACGCGTTCGAGGTCCTGGGAAATTTTCATCGCAACGGTGACGAGGCGCAAATTCGTCGCGAGCGGCGCCTTCGTCAAAAGCTGAATGGCGAACTCATCAATCTCGACTTCAAACTGGTCAATGACCCGGTCGTCCTCCTTGATGTGGTGGGCGAGGTCGGCGTCGCGCTGGACGAGCGCCTGCACGGCGCGGTTCACGGCGGTTTCGGCATGGCTGGCCATCGTCAGCAATTTCTGCCGCAACTCGTCCAGTCCCATCTCAAAATGATTTTCCATAAACTTATTTCAAACTTACCATAACTCAACCAAATCGTCCTGTCACATAATCTTCCGTGCGTTTCTGGGCCGGGTTGGTGAAGATTTTCGTCGTTGGACCGAACTCGACGAGTTCGCCGAGGTAAAAAAACGCGGTGAAGTCCGACGCGCGCGCGGCCTGCTGCATATTGTGCGTCACAATCACAATCGTGTAATCCTTTTTCAACCGCAGAATCAATTCCTCGATTTTAGCCGTGGCCAGCGGGTCGAGGGCGGAAGCCGGTTCGTCCATGAGCAGGACCTCCGGCTGCACGGCCAGCGCGCGGGCGATGCAGAGCCGCTGCTG
>PLZL01000179.1 GCA_003152145.1 Limisphaerales bacterium | reverse complement strand
GCGCTCCGGTTTCAGAGGAGCCGTGTCAACCAGCCTGACCCGGCTTTTCCCCGGTCACCCGGGATTATCCTGGAACGTTCAACGGCAATCTTTCAACCGCCGCTGCCCGCTCCGTTCTTTCAATGAACTACGAACACTCTAGCAGAATTCTTTTTTCTTACAACGATTTGATATGCACAGGTTGTTCACTGAATTGCGTATGTGAAGAACGTGTGAACAACGCAATCCAGCCCGTCAAAGCAACGCTTTCCCATCTCACGAACGCGAATTGTTCACAGTATTTTCACGTCAAAACCCTCCGCGGTGAACAAGTTCTGTTTGTGACTTTTCGGAAAAATCGCGCTCGACAGAAAAATTTCGTAGCGGCGGTTCGGCAGACCGCCGCATTTTTTCGGAAAACAAAAATGCGGCTCTCTGTCGAGAAGCCGCTACGCCAAAAATCTAATCCGCGCAATTTAGCAGCGCCGTAGGCGCGACATCTTTGTAGAAACAAAAATCAAAATGTTTTTAGCTCCATCAGGAGCAGCATATCCCGATGAAAGATTTTTAGAAGATGTCGCTCCTGACGGAGCTTTGGTTCTTGCGGAATGGAAAGCTACAGAGATGCCGCGCCTACGGCGCTAATTTCGCTCGACAGAAAATTTTTGCGGGTGCAAGGTTTTGACAGATGAGATTTAGCAGGCAACGAATTTGAAACTCGGTCTTGGATTAGTCAGTCATGCGTGTCACCCAACTATCGAAAAAGTTTTTCCACCTCATTGAACAGCGTGTCGGGCCATTTGACCGCCCGTTTCAGTTCCGGCCCTTTCCGTTTGATGCAGGAGGCGCCCTCAATTTTCTAACTGTAGGCGTTGGACGAAACGAGCCATTTGTCACTTACGTTTCTTGGGATTTATTCGGCCACGAGAAGCAGAAGCGCTGCAGTCTTGGTCGCTACGAACTTCTTGCCGGCTGCGATGAAGAGAAGTGGTGTCTTGATGTTCTTACGAATATTGCCCGTCAAGGATTGACGGAGATCTTTGAACCGGGCGATACGATGGACATCGCACAGTGGGTCGGCCCGGACGCAATGCTTCAGGGTGTTGTCTTCGAGGAAGCGCTCCGCACAGAGTTACGCCAACTTTTCCGGCACGAGCGTTGTGGTTTGTTGCGTTGTATCGGCGTCACACGTCCGGAATTGGAGTTTGCCAGAAAGCATGGCACGCCAGCCCTGATTGAACGGTTACAGCACGCTGGCATCTATCCACGAACCATCGTTCATGGGCGAAAAACCGTTGATTTTGGAACCTGACTCCTAATCATGTGCCATCATTTGTCGTGTGCTTCCAAATTTTGATTTGACCGCCACATGAAACGGAAACACCAACTTCCGTTTGCGCTTACAACCTTGCGGCTGCTGCTCGGCCCAATTGCGCTGGCCTGCGCGTTCGCGGGCGTCACGCGATTTGTTTATCTGCCCATTTTGATCACAGGCACGCTCTCGGATATTTTTGACGGCATCCTCGCCCGTAAATTCGGCGTCGCCACGCCCCGACTGCGGCGCTACGACAGCATCACCGACATCATTTATTATCTGTTCATCCTCGGCGTCGCGTGGCTTTTGTGCAAACCGGTCATCATCGGAAATCTTAGGCTGATTGCGCTGATATTGCTATCCGAGGCGGGCTGCATTTTCATCTGCTTCATCCGGTTTGGGAAATTTCCAGCGACCCATTCGTTGCTGGCAAAAATTTACGGCCTCTGCCTGCTCGGATGCCTTATCGCCCTGCTCGTTTTCAACGCCGGGAACTGGGCCATTCTCACCCTGGCGGTTGTCGCAATCGTCACGAATTCAGAAATCACTGTCATGCACCTCATCGCCAATGCGCCGCCGGTGGATGTGCCCGGCATTCTGGTTTTGGCGAAACGACAGCGGCCATCCCGCTCTGGCTGAATTTACGATTTGCGATTTGCGATTTACGTGCTCATTCCACCTCGAAATGGAACGCGTAAATCGTAAATAAAAGGGGCCGCCCGAATGAGCGGCCTTTTCAATTGCTTAAAATGCCCGGTCAAGCTGCTTTTGGCGCGACGACTGGCGCGGCGGGTTTTTTGGCCTTGGCCGCTGTGTTTTTGCGTTTGAGGTAGCTCTTCCGGCGTTTTCGGTTTTCAACTTTGTTGTATTGTCTGCCCATAATTCTTTACTTTGTTCGCTTGTTGCGGTTTTGTGGTGTGCAATATGAGAGCGATCACGCGGCAATTCAATCTTTTTCTGGCCTTGATGGCGCTGGCCATGCTTTGCGGCTGCCAGACAAACAAGAAGGACAAGGAAGTCAGCACCTTGCGCGTGTATATCGAAGCCAATTCCAATGATCCCGCCACCAGCCAGAAGGTTTCCTTGCCACCGCGCGGCGATCCTGTGCTTATTACCATCGAAAAGGAGCCAATCCTGACGCAAGCCAACCTGATTCAGGCCAGGGTCACTGACGCACACGGCGGCATTGCCCTTCAAATTCAATTCGACGAAAGCAGCGCGCTCGTGCTCGAACAATACACGGCCGGCAACCCTGGAAAGCATTACGTCATCGCCGGCCAATGGGGCGAAAAACTGGTGAATGGCCGCTGGCTGGCCGCGCCGCTCATCACACACCGCATTGCGGACGGCATATTGTCCTTCACCACGGACATGTCGCGCGAAGAAGCCGACCGGCTGGCGCTCGGCCTCAACAACGTCGCCAAGAAAATCCACAAGGGACATCTCAAATGATGTCTCAACCACGGATGGACACGGATAAACGCGGATTTCAAAATTGGTGTAAATCTCCGCGAGGTTTTGGACTGCGGCGGGTGAGGGTTGGGGGCACACGCCGCTTTTCATCGGTCGGGTTTGCGCTTGCGAAAACGGTGCCAGCCTCGTTCCCCGCCAGCCACCGCACTCCAAGACGCCGTTGCGTTGTTTTCCGCGCCGTTTTTGTCACGCTCTTTTTGCTTTCTAGCCCCGGCCTTTTTGCGCAGGAGCCGTTTCAGTTCCCGACGGCCAACCACAATTTGTTCATTGTCGGAAACGAGTTGAAGTTTTTCGCGCCGACCGCGCNNGACAAGCCGTGGACCAGCGGCAGCTTCGGCTGCGTCCGCAACGACGGCCAGCGGCTGCACGAAGGTCTCGACATCCTCCATTTGCAAACCGGCAAGCGTGGCGAGCCGACCGACCCCGTCATGGCCACCGCCGACGGCGCGGTGGTTTATTTGAACACGAAACCGTCGTTCTCGAATTACGGCAATTACATTGTCGTCCGCCACGTCGTCGAGGGCATTGAGATTTATTCGCTTTACGCGCACTTGAGCGTGGTCCGTCCCGGACTGAAAATCGGCGAACCGGTCAAGGCCGGCGAGGTCATTGCCACGATGGGCCGGACATCCAATGCCGAAGTCATCACCAAAGACCGCGCGCACGTTCATTTTGAATTGAACGTGCTCGTGAACGACAATTTTGCCGCGTGGTTCAAAACCGCCTCGCCCGGCGAACGCAACGACCACGGCGAATGGAGCGGCCAGAATCTGAATGGCCTTGACCCGCGCGAAATTCTCCTGGGCGAGCACAATCCCAAGGGCGATTTCAGCCTGCTGAATTTCATCCGAAGCCAGACGGAATTGTGCCGCGTGCTCGTCCGCGCGACAAATTTCCCCTATTTGAAGCGCTACCCGATGCTCGTGCTGAAAAATCCCGTCGCTGAAAAGGAGGGCGCGGCCGGCTACGAAATCGTGCTGAACTTCAACGGCGTCGCGTTTGCCCTGATGCCGCGGGCGGAATCTGAAATGAAGAGCCGCGCAAAATTTCAATTGCTGTCCGTCAACGAGGCGGAGGTGAGGGCGGATCCGTGCCGGCACCTTGTCGTCCGGCGCGGCGGGCATTGGGAACTGGGGAACGAGGGCCTGCGCGAACTGGCATTGTTGACGTATTAAACGCCGGATTCCACTGGCAGATCACTGGAACTGGAGTATGGTAATTCCGATCTAAGAACCTCATGCAAAGGAGAGACGCTGCGGCAAGTGACAAGTGCCAGGTGACACGTGCCAAGACATACCGGGCGCGATGCGAAGCGCGTTCCTGTCACTTGCCACCTGTCATCTGTCACGCCTTTACCCTCATCGAGTTGCTGGTCGTCATTGCGATCATCGCCATTTTGGCGGCGCTGATGCTGCCGGTCCTTTCAAAAGCCAAAGTGGCGGCTCAAAATATCGAGTGCCTGAATAATTTGAAGCAGTTGCAACTTTGCTTTCAGCTTTATGTGACAGACAACGACGATTTCATGCCGCCAAACGATTTTGTTTACAACATGGCCACGCAGCAACCCTTTCCCGGCAACGAGGGCCCCTCGTGGTGCACCAATGTCGCGCCGTATGACGCGGACCCGGCAGGGATCAAGGCCGGTCTGCTCTTCAGATACAACACGTCCATAGGCATCTATCGTTGTCCGGCGGACCCATCCACGATCGAGACACACGCCGGGGTCAAACTCCCCCAGCCGCGCCTGCGCAGTTACAACATGAGCCAGTCCATCAACGGAATCACTTACGCCGGACAAATTTCCGAATTCATTCCCCATTACTCCAAGTCCACGGAAATCAAAAATCCGACGCCCGACGGATTGTTTGTCTTCATTGACGTGCATGAGGATGAAATCATCGACGACCAGTTCGGCATTCCCGTTGCGCCTGACTGGTGGAGCATGGGGAATTGGTGGGATCTTCCAGCGAACCGGCACAACCAGGGCTGCAACTTTTCATTCGCCGACGGGCACGTTGAACATTGGAAGTGGAAAGTGCCCAAGGTTTTCACCGTGCCGCGTGGCTGGGAACAACCCGTTGCCCCCAATGAATGGGATGATTACAATCGCGTTGAAGCAGGCTTCCTCCAAAACTTTCCTTAAGGAAACATTACCCGCTTGGTTTCCCCGTGTGCTCCGTTTAACCTGCCCGCGTGCCGACTGACATCAAATCCCTGACACGCGAGGAACTGGTATCCCGCTCTGGCCCCGGACGATCTCGCGCACGAGGGCCTGTGCGAACCGGAATTGCTGACGTATTGAGCGGATGTTGAACGCAAACCAGCCCCGAAGATTCAAATGGAAATTTGAAAAGGCTGGCGTAGTTTGTAACACAATTTCATAAAATGCGTGTCGGCGTAAAAAGGACCCTGGCGCGGCGGTTGTTTCACAATCGCGCCGATGCGTTCACCCTCATTGAACTGCTGGTCGTCATTGCGATTATCGCCATCTTGGCGGCGCTGTTGCTGCCGGTTCTTTCAAAAGGCAAAATGTCCGCGCAAAGCATCGCCTGCGTGAACAATCTCAAACAGCTCGAAGAATGCTGCCATCTTTACACCGCCGACTTTGACGACTATCTGCCTCCAAACCAGGTGGGCGGGTTCGTGATGGCGCCGAGTTCCACCAATTCACCCACCACGGTTCAAAATGCAGACTCCTGGTGTCCCGGCATCGCGCCTTTTGACACGACAACGGCGAACCTTGAACAGGGAGTCCTTTACCGCTACAATCAAACGCCCGCCATCTATCATTGCCCCGCCGATCAATCCACCGTGGTGGGACACCCGAATTTACAGCGCACGCGCAGTTATTGCATGAGCATCAGCCTGAACTGCCCGGACGTGCCAAATTCCTTCCAGAAATTCACCGAAATCCGACAGCCATCACCGTCCGGACTTTTTGTTCTGATTGACACCCAGGAATACGACATCTGGGACGGGACATTCGGCATTTTTTCACCCGACGGTTATTGGTCGGATTACTGGCTCGACCTGCCCGCCGACCGGCACCGGCAGGGCGCCAACCTTTCCTTCGCGGACGGTCATGTCGAGCACTGGCGATGGAAAGCGCCCAAAATTTTCCAGGGTGTTTTTTGGCCCGCCTATTCCGACGCCGACTTTGATGATTTGCAGCGACTGCAACAGTGCGTCAAGCCGGGCATTGAATGAAGTCTGCTTGGTTTCCCTGCCCGCATCGTTTAACCTGAAAAAGTGCCGACTGACATCAAATCCCTGACACGCGAGGAACTGGTATCCCACTCTGGCCCCGGACGATCTCGCGCACGAGGGCCTGCGCGAACTGGAATTGCTGACGCATTGAGCGGATGTTGAACGCAAACCGGCCCCGAAGATTCAAATGGAAATTTGAAAAGGCTGGCGTAGTTTGTAGCACAATTTCACAAAATGCGTGGCGGCGTAGAAAGGACCCTGGCGCGGCGGTTGTTTCACAATCGCGCCGATGCGTTGACCCTCATCGAGTTGCTGGTTGTCATCGCGATTATCGCCATTTTGGCGGCGCTGCTGCTGCCGGTCTTGGGCAAGGCCAAGCTTAAGGCCTATGGCATACAATGCATGAACAACCACCGGCAGCTGGCCTTGGCCTGGAAAATGTATGTGGATGACAACAACGACTTTGTTCCCTATGCAAGCCACTGGCCGTATGGCCCCGCCGCCCTTGACGAGGAAAGCAAGCACGCCTGGGTTGGCGGGCAAATGGATTTCAATCCGAACAATCCGTCAAATTGGGACGTGAACCAGGACATCGCCAAGAGTCAGCTCTGGAATTATTGCAGCAAAAGCGCAGCCATCTGGAAATGTCCGGCGGACCATTCTTTCGTGACCGTCAACGGCGGGCAAAAACCCCGCGTGCGCAGCATGTCCATGAACTTTTGGATCGGCGGTTTTGTCGGCTACGACGGGGGACTGTCCGGCGGCGCTGGCTGGGTAAATCCAGCGTATTATCCGCCGGGCACGCGGGGTGGCAGCCCGTGGCGCGTGTATTTTAAGATGGGCGATTTCACTGACCCCGGCCCGTCGGGGACTTTTCTGCTGCTGGATATGCGGGAAGACAGCATTGATTGGGGCAACTTCGCCTCCGACCTGCGTGGCTGGCCTGATAATCCCGCGCAAGCCGGCTTCTATGACCTGCCCGGCAGCTACCATCATCGCGCGGGCGGGTTTTCGTTTGTGGATGGCCACGCCGAACTCAAACGCTGGATGGATGATCGGACCATGCCGCCGCTCGTGTCCGGCGGATTGGTTCCCGACCAGTTTCCCTCGCCAAATAATCCCGACGTCTTCTGGCTGTAGCAATACGCTACGCGCCTGAAATAATTTGGCCGCCTTCAATTGGCATCGCGCAACAAAATTCGGCGGACAACAGACGCGCTTGGATTCGGGCCCGGTGTGGTTTAACCTGTCCGTGTGCCGACCGACATCAAATCGTTCACGCGCGAGGAGCTCGAAACCCAATTCAAACGTTGGAACCAACCAACCTATCGCGTCACGCAACTGCTCGAATGGCTGTATGCCCGTCGCGTCGCGACATGGGAGGCGATGACCAATCTGCCCAAGCCACTGCGCGAAAAGTTGCGTGAAAAGTTTTCGCTGCACAGTCTCGAACTCGTCCACAAGCAAGGTTCCCACGACACGACCCAGAAATTCCTCTGGCGGCTGCACGACCATTCGCTCATCGAAAGCGTTTTGATTCCGGCCAATCCCGCGCTTTACGGCGAGGCCAGCGACCGGCACACGCTCTGCATTTCCACACAGGTCGGCTGCGCCTACGGATGCAAATTCTGCGCGAGCGGTTTGGATGGCTGGAAACGCAACCTCACGCCGGACGAAATCGTGGAACAGGTTCTGGCGGTGGAAAGACTTGTGGCAAGTGACAAGGCGCAAGTGGCGCGAGACGAAATCCCGTCACCTGTCACCCGTCACTTGTCACGCGCCGTGGACAACATCGTCGTCATGGGCATGGGCGAGCCGCTGGCGAATTACGAGCATTTGCTCAAGGCGCTCAAAATCCTGAACGCGCCATGGGGCGGCGGCATCGGCGCGCGCAAAATCACGATTTCGACGAGCGGCCTCGCCCCGCAAATCCGCAGACTCGCCGCCGAGCCGCTGCAATTCCGTCTGGCGATTTCACTGCACGGCGCCACGGACGAGGTCCGCAACAGAATCATGCCGGTCAATCACAAGTATCCGCTCAAGGAACTCATCGCCGCGTGCGAGCATTACCAGATTCAAAGGGGCCGGATGCTCACGTTCGAGTATATTTTGATCGCCGGCGTGAACGATTCAATCGAACAAGCCAGGCCGCTCGCCGCGCTAGCCAAAAAGCTGTTCGCCAAGGTGAATTTGATTCCTTACAACAAGGTCGAAGGCCTGCGATGGGAACGTCCGGCGGAAAAAGTTTGCGAGGCGTTTCTCGCCGCGCTGGAAAAGCAAAAGGTCACCGCCACGCTGCGCCGCGAAAAGGGCCACGACATTGACGCGGCCTGCGGTCAGTTGCGGCTGAAGACGGAGAATTTAAAATGACGAATGACGAAGCCCTAATGACAAAAGAATGACGAATGGCCGAGCAGACGCCGAAGTGCCATTCAACATTTGTCATTGGAACTTCTTTAGTCCTTCGGGTTTAGGATTTAGTTATTTCCTTCCAACGGCTCCGGCTTCCGCTTGAATACCGCGATATATTCTCCACCGTCGTTGCGATGGTTTTTTGCCGCGTCATCCCAAAAGCTTTCCACCTCGCCGGCGGAATTTTTGCGGACGAAGCCAACTGGTTCGTAAAAGCGTCCGGCGTATTGCTCGCACCACTCCAAGATTGCCCGGTCCGAGCGGGGTTGAAAGAGCCATGAATTTCCGCAGGATACATACGCCAGATATTCCGGCCGGTTCGTTTCAATTTCCCGAATCATGTCCTGCTGCATTTCCCGCGCATGGGGCTGCAATTCCATAAGTGCGTAGGTGTAAATGTAGCCCGTGGCGGAACGGCGTTTCGCGTAGAAATAAATTTCCGGCTCCGAGCCAACCACCGCGATGCGCGCATCGGGCGCGGAGTGCTCGCGGACATATTGCGCGACGGCGATGGATTCCTCAAAAGGATCCAGGCCATAAATGATCCGACCGTTTTGAGCCGGCGACCAGCCGAAGAAAAACTGGCTTTGATAGAAAATGACCCATGCCAAAGCCGTCGCAAACAAAATCAACGGGAGACTTTTGAAAACATTCGTGACGATTCGGAAACGCATCGCCCGTTGCATCGCGACCACCGCCGCCCCAAGCAGGATGGCGAAGGCGGGCAACACCATGACGAAATAGTGCGTGCGGAAATAAAGTCCAACCGCCACGCCGAGAAACGAAAAAAGTCCGAACCCGGCCGCGAAGAAAGTTTGCCGCCGAATGCCCTTGTCACAAAAGGCCAGTGGCAATCCCAAAATCAAAATCACCCAGAATCCCAGGGTCACATCGAGGGAACCGTTCAGATAAGCGGCGAGGTGTTGCCACCCTTCCTGCAACGGCATGGCCGTCACATACGAATGGGCGTAGGTGAAAGTCCAAAACCAGAACCTGGAAAAAACGCCGGCGCACGCGAGAGCCAGACAGGTCAATCCAAACGGCAGAAGCATTCCGCCGTCAAAGGCGCAATTCTCTTTCACAAAGCCGGTGGAAAACAGCGATTTCTCCCCCATCGCCCGCGCGACGACAAACAGCCATCCGAAAAGACAGAAGCAAATCCCCTGCTGCTTCATCAGGAACGCCAGCCCGTAAAGCAACCCGCTGAAAAACAAAGTCCCGGCATGCTTGTTTTCGTCCGCATGCCACAACAGCAATGTCGCCGGCACCGCAAACAAAACAACGAACTGCGTGGCGTGTGCCGCCATCCCCAAGACCGGCACACTCACCGACATGACGCCGTAACTGGCACACGCCACCAAACCCCCCGTCGTCCCAAAAAGTTTTCTGGCCAGCAGAAAAACGAAGATGATTGTCAGCGCATTTGCCACGAGCAGCGTCAGATGCACTCCCGCAGTGGTTTGCCCGAACACCGCCATGCCGAGCGCGTAAATAAAATATGTCCCCGGCAATTTCATGTTGTAAGCCAGTTCGTAAGGCGGAATCCCTTGAAGAATCAACTGGCCGGCGTAGGCATATTCGCCCTCATCACGCTCCAGCGGCATGTCCAGCAGGCGAACGCGGATGAAGCCGACAAACAGAACCACCACCAACACAAACAGCCACGGCCAGAGACAAGCCAACGAATTGCGGGAAGGATTTGTCGCCGGTTGATTTTCCATTTGCGCATTGAAATAGCACGGAACAATTTCCAGCAAAAGCTTTTTGAAAATCCACGTTTCATCCGTGTTCACTCGCCGCGCTGCGCCCACGTGGGCACACTTTCAGCAACAGTCGGGGCAGATGCACTTTTTACTCAAATTTTTTAATCGCGCGGCGCAGCGGGTCTATGGCTAAATCGTCTGCGTGATTGCCTTGCTCGATTACGGCTCCGGCAACCTGCGCAGCGCGCAAAAGGCGCTGCTCAAGGTCGGCGCGGACGTGCGCGTGGTGAAAACGCCGCGCGAAATCGGCGACGCCTGCGCGATGGTGCTGCCCGGCGTCGGCGCGTTCGACGATTGCATCAACGCCCTGCGCAAACAGGAACTGCTCGAAGCCGCGCGCGAATTCATCAAGACCGGCAAACCGTTTCTCGGCATCTGCGTCGGTTATCAGGCGCTGTTTGAACGAAGCGACGAATTCAATTCCTGCGCCGCCGGGCTTGCCGTTTTCAAGGGCAGCGTCATCCGCTTCTCGGAAAAGCACGGATTGAAAATTCCGCAAATCGGCTGGAACCAGCTTGAGATTGTGAAGACCGATTGCCCGCTCTACCGTGGCATCGCCGACGGCAGCTACGTTTATTTCGTCCACAGCTTTTATCCGCAGCCGGTGGACACGGGCATCGTCGCCACGCGCACGGAATACGGCGACACTTTTGCGTCGTCCGTCTGGCGCGAGAATGTCTTCGCCACGCAATTTCACCCGGAGAAAAGCCAGAAAATCGGCCTGCAACTGCTGAAGAACT
>PLZL01000015.1 GCA_003152145.1 Limisphaerales bacterium | reverse complement strand
GATCCGCGCTGATCGTCTGGCGAAGGCCGCTTCTGCAAGAGAACAGTCACTCCCAGCAACGCCAGGTAAACCAGCACGGCGGGCACGCTGACCGGCAGGTCGAGCCAGTAGGCCCACCGGCTTTGAAGCACCGCATTGCAACCGGACTCGGAACCGCAGCCGGCCGCCGGCCCGTTGTGGATGGCCACCCAAGCCAGATAACCCGCACCCGCCATCGCGACCACCAGCAAAGCCCGTGCCCATAGGAGCCAGGCGGGGGTTGATGAGATCGCTGGGGGTGATGAATTATCGCTGTCCATCGAGTATCTTTCAAAACTATAGCAGCCGGGGTAACGAGGCTCATTCTTCAACGAAACTGGAGCCTCCTTGCGTCGGCTGCTGCAGTTTTAACGGGCTGTCAAGCCAGTCTCTGCTTGCGCTGCCGACCGGTCACTGGGTCTGGTTTGCAGGTGCGTTCGGTGGGACCGCTTGCCGGCCATTATTGCTTGCCGTGCCATGTCTATTGGCCTTATGCAGGAATTTCGAATTCATATTCAAATTCGTGGAAATGGTCGTCACGGCAACATCATTCGTGGCGTAATCAGACGGACCATCGGGCGTGACACTGGGAAGATTAAGATAGTCAATCACGTCGAGCACGGCCACTTTCTGGCGGGGGTCTTTAATGACCTCCGCCGACTGTTCCAGCCCCGGCACCGCATTCGTGTCATTCAACTGCTTCAGCGCCTCCAAGGCGGCCTGGCGCACCTCCGCCTCCGGATTCGCCACCTCGGCAAGGAGGGCCGAAATGATCGTCGGATTGTTCGTGCCATCGGCCTCGCCCAGGAGTTCCCGGATTGCATCCAACTCCTTCTCGACCGCGGCGGCGCGCATCTCCTCCGAGACGGCCACGGTGTTGGTGGAGTTGGGGTTGACTTGGACGTTCTGGACGACTTGGTTTTTGGTGGCGGGCGGCGACCCCACGCTTGCTTCCACGGCGGGCGTCTGCCCGCCGACGTCGCCGGCATGTCCCCCCGTCAATCCCTTCAACAAGACAACCACGGCTACCAGACCCACCCCGATCCCCAGGATCAGAATTACCATTTTCGGTCGCATAATTTCACCGAATTTTTCTCTTTAATAAAGAACACAACCCAAGGCGTGCCACTTGGCACTGACCTTGGGTTGCGCTATGATATTCAGCTTTTTTCCTTAATTATGTCTATTAAAGAACTGCTCAATGGCTACCAGCGGTCGGGTTATACAAACCGTGGAGGGTGAGGGCGGCTCCCGGGTTGAATGGGCTTTCATCCTGGTCGGGCAGATCCCAGACACCATAAGTTGTTCCATATGCCACTCCACCGACGACGTTCGGGTAGGGATAAGGATTAAACTGATCATAATACGGGTCGAAATAACCGTCGTTATCATCCGAACCAGGACCATACCAATAGTCATACCACGCAATGTCGTCACAGCAGCCGGTGTCTTTCACAACCTTTTCCGTGAAGGTGGCAGTGCCGGTAATGAGCGTGCAGACCAGCCCGATGAAACCAAAACCGTTGGCCGAGTAGGAGGCGGTGCCAACATAGTCCGCATACAAATCATCCGCATTCACAAACTTGAGCTGCCAGGTGTAGGTCACGATGCCATTCAATGTGAAACGCATCTCATAGGGACTGGGTTTCCCAAGCTGCGAACGAATCGAATCCACATAAGGGAGCAGATCCGGCGTGGTCCCATCAGCAATACCAGCGCTCGGCCTCAAGCCCGTGTAGCCGACGTATTCGTAATAATAATAGCCGCTGGTCATGACGGCGCCCGCGTTGACATTCTTCTCGAGCACAGAGTCGGTATACGTTTCGTGCGCAGGATTCAAATAACTATTATTGACGGTGTTATCAAAACTCAACGACAGGTAATATTTGTCCACGCCCTTGCCAATCAAAGATTCCGGGGCGGTGCAGCACGGAGGACCGCTTTGCACTCCCTGCTTGAACGTGAAGTTTGCGTCGCTGATGAAGCTGTTCAAATAGAAACAATCATAGCACTCCTGAACCTCGAGGTAGAAGAAGTAGGTGACGTTCTCGCAGAGCGGGTCGGTGACCGAATATCCCGCTTTGCCGGTGTCTTTCACAAAAATCTGACCCCAAGGCTGCATGTGGCCGGGAGGATATTCGCCTGTGGTGTCATAGCCATCGGGAACCGGCAGGAAATGCCGACCCGTGGCGAGCCGGGCGTATTCATCGGTTCCATCGGCAATACTGGTTCTAGCGCTGGTGTCAATGAAGGTCTCGAGGGCGTTGTTGTATCCAGGCGGGAACCCATCAATCATTTCATAGTAGGCGGCGTAACCGGAATCGGTGTCGTCATAATAGGTGGTGTCATAGCCGGCCTCATTATACGTTCCAGGGAGGGAGTTGTCAGAATTGAAATCCTCATAAGATTGCGCGAGCGCATCATTGATGTTCCAGAAGCCACCAAGTTCTCCCTGCACCAGCACCAGCTTGGCCTGGGAACTGTAATAGTTCGCATTACCATGCTGAACGATTGCGATGGCCTTTAAAAGGTCCGTCTGCGTCAGCTTTTTGGTCGCGGTCTTGTAGTGGTTTGGGAGTTGGCTCCAATTGCCCGCGTTGGCGGTAGTGGCTGAAGTGCTCACACTTGCCTGTCCTTGCACTGTCAAGGCAAACGTAATCACGTCTTCCTTGGTGTAGGTGCTCTGTGCGAACGCTTGCGTTCCCACGCACGCTCCCAAAACGAGCGCTGTAATCAGTTTTTTTCTCATTTTCATATTTTCGTTTTTGTTGTTGTTAGTTGTGCGTTGTTTATCCGACGCGCCCCAGTTGGGGCCCTATTTGTTCCACATTTAACACGAGCACGCAGCGGGCGTCAACTGTTTTTTCAATTATTTTTGTTCTCAATTTTACCATGTTCCATCCGATGCGCGCCTTCTTGGGCGCACATTTGCGATAAGTTTTACACGGGCACAAGCAGGCGTCAACCTCTTTTATTATTTTTTTTAAAATTTTTAGGGGGGGGGTGTTTCGCAAGTTAAGTCTATTTTTACCAATGAGTTATGACGTGCTAAACAGACCATGGGCTGCCACGAAAGCGCAGAAATCGTCAATAAACGTTCCAGATCCTGCGTTTCGGTGAAGCATCCCAACCTCGTTGGGCGCACCTTGATACTGCAAAAAATCCAGTCGCATCGTTTGGGCAGAAACGCCGGATTCATCTGGCAGGATGTTAAAATTGTGCGGGTTTGCTGCCGCATGACTCCGGCGTTCCGCCGCAGTGCCCGGTTGCGCCCGACCTTGTTGACGGGATCGGACTGAAGCGGGGCGGGAACGCCGCGCGCCGTTCGTTAAGGATTCGGATTAATCAAGGCGTTGGAGGAATCCGGATGAATCATGGCGTTGGGGGAAATTGGTTCCTTCCCCAAAGGAGCATTTGTCTTGGTCAGCCCTTGATCGCCTTTTTTTTCTTCCGCGTTCTTGCGTTCATCTTCCGCGTTCTTGCGTTTCTCCATGGCGCGGAGGACCGATTGGACATTGGTTTTGTCCATCGGACTTTGGGCTGAAGCGAGAGCCTGCGTGGCCCGGGCCAGGCCTTCGTCTTGCTTGCCGGACTCGAAAAGCAGAATACCACGAGTGATGCCGACTGGCACCGCATTCGTTGGCGCCAATTTCTCGGCTTGATCCAGGGCTTCGCCGGCCAGGGCAAAGTCACGGGTCGCGAGCTTGGGAAACGTGGCAATTTGGAACGCCAGGTCGCACAACAGCGCCACATCGTTGGTCCGGGCCGCCAGCAGCGCCCGCCCCGCCGCCCCGACACGGTCATTACCCTGGCGTGCCAAAGCCAGATACTGCCCCATCTGGTGCCAGTCGAGATCCATTTCCTCGGCCCGCTTCGCGTCATACCGGCCTGAGGTGATTAGATCCAGAATCTCGCCCAGCCCTCGTTGAGGAGAGCCGTGCCAAAGCAGATTGCCATTCGTGCCCACCACGAACGCATACGGAATTCCCCGCTGCCCGACGGGCTTCATATAACTCATCGAGGTTTGCCGCCGGTTATCCGCGGCGATCCCATACTCAATGTTCGTGCCGTCATGCTGGACAAACTCCTTGATTTTTTCCGCAGGTTCGTCGCTGATCCCCACAACCACGAAGCCAATGGTTTTGAAACGTTTTTGGAGGTCGTTGAGGTTGGTGATGATGGCG
>PLZL01000223.1 GCA_003152145.1 Limisphaerales bacterium | reverse complement strand
CCTTGCAGGGCGATTTTTTTTCAAGGCGCATGGGCGTTTCACGAAAGCAAAACGCGCCAACGGAAAACCGCCGGCGCGTCGCTCAAATTAATCCCGCCAAAACTCAATTGTCGAACACGCGGAACCGGCTGCCGGGGATGAACGGTGCGACGTCGCCGCCGCTGAAGCCCATATAGGTGTCGGTGTCGAACAGGCCCTCCGAGACCCGACCCGGCTTGTAGCTTTCCGGGAAGGCGGGGCTGGCCTTGATGTAGCGGGTGAACAGCGGCTGATACGGCGGCAGCGGGAAAGTAGCCACCTCATATGCGCCCAATGCCGTGCGCGCCACCGTGTGGTCAATGCCGCGGACCACGCCGACGGTGTAGCCGGCGCTCGGCGATTCAAAAATGGCGGTCTGCTCGACCGAGCGGCGTATTTCACCCATGCGAGTGACTTCAAGAGTGTTGCTCACGCCACGGCCGAGCTTTGCTTCCGGTCCCGCGCAACCGGAGGTGAACACCGCGGCCAGCGCGGCGAAGGCGAGAAAGGGCATTACATTTCGCATACGATTATCAAGTTGACGAGGCAAAGTTACGCCGAATCCGGCGGTTGTAAAGCGCGATTTGCATCCAGCCGGATTTACCGTCATTCTTTCAATGCCAATGCTGGCGCAGCACCGGCCAGCCGTATTTCCAGCCGGCCCACACCGAACCGGCAATCAACAACACGATCAGCAGCGCCAGCAAAAGCCTGCGCCGCGCCCTGGCCCGGTCCGGCTGGTCCCAATACCACGCAATCCAGACCGTCAATTCGTAAAGCGTTTGCAACGGAAAGAACATCACGATTTGCGTGATCGGCTCCGGCGTCGTCAGCACCGCGCCGAGAATCAGGTTGATGACGATCATGTAACGGCGCGCCTTGGAAAGCATCGGATAATCCAGCACGCCGATTTTCACGAGCGTCAAAATCACCACCGGCAATTCGAAGCCCAGTCCCATGCCGAGCATGAATTTGCAGACGAAGCTGATGTAATCCTCCGCGCGCCACTGGAGCGCGCCGAGGCCGAGCCAGTGCGAATACATCTGTGCCGCCGCCAGCGCCACCGGCATCAAGGCGAAATAACAGAACGCCACGCCGGTGAGAAAAAGTCCGACGCCGATGGCGAGTCCGCGATAAACGTATTTGCGCTCGCGGATTTTCAGCGCCGGGAAAATGAACGCAGCCGCGAAATAAAAAATGAACGGCGACGCCAGCACCATCCCGCCATAAAGCGCCACCTGGAACGCGACGATAAATCCGCCCGCCGGGCTCAAGTTGATCAGTTCTATTTTTATCCGCTGCGCGTCGGCGACGGCGCGCGGGTCGTCATTCACGCGCCAGCCGAGGACCCGATTGGTGCCGAGCGTGAGCGGCTCGATGGTGACGGTGACAAAGCGGTTCGTGCCGAGGTTGAGCGACTGCTGCTCTTCCGGCGTGAGCTGGAAATTGCCGAGATGATTCGTGCCGAAGCTGACGACGGCGATTTGATTCGTGCCGGAGAAACTGATGGGGGCGTGCCTCAAGGGCCATTTGATGATTTGCACGACGTAGTTGGCTGCGAAAAGGCAGACCAGCATTCCCAGGAAAAGCGCAACGATGCTCTTGATGAGCATCCAGCGGAAATCTTCGAGGTGTTCGAGGAAGGTTTTGACCGGCCCGCCTTCCGGCGAATCCTCGGGGCGATCCGGTTTGTGCGCGGCCATGCCGGGAAATTCCGGCCGTCAGGCCTTGGGCGGAGGAGTGGATTGCGAAACCGGCAGGTCGGCCCTTGAAGGCGCGGGAGGCACGGATTTGTTCTGCGCCACGGATTTGTCGTCCGCCGAGTTTTGGATTTCATCCGTCACTTCGCGCGTCGCCTTTTTGAATTCCTTGATGCCCGTGCCCAGCCCTTTCGCCAATTCGGGAATCTTCTTGGCGCCGAACAAAAGCAGGATGGCGATAACCACAATCACCATTTCCCAGCCACCCAAACCCATCAATGCAAACATGGCATTCATAAATTTTTATCGAGCTTTGGAAAGCTTACGCCTGTTCCGGGGAATAGTAAAGCCCCAAAAAAGGCCGCGCGAACGCGGCCTTTGAACCACAGTTCTGCTTCCAGAAATCAAGACGTCGGACGGAGCAGCACAAAATCATCGCGCCGGTTCTGCTTCCAAGCGGATTCATCGTGGCCGGGATCCACCGGCTTATCCTTGCCGTAGCTCCTGGTCATAATCCGCATCGGATCCGCGCCCAGTTTGGTCAACGCCTCGCGCGCCGCCAGCGCGCGGCGTTCACCGAGCGACTGGTTGTATTCCTCAGTGCCGCGCTCGTCGCAATTGCCCTCAACCAGCAGCTTCGTGCTCGGATCGGAGGCCAGTTGTTGCGCGACGGATTGCAGGCTCGCCTGCTCGCTCTTGCGGATGACGGAGCTGTCGTAGGCGAAGTGAATTGTGTAAGCCGCCAGCGCCGCTCGGTCCATCTTCATGCCCTGATAAAAGTCCCCCGGATTCGGCTGTGGAATGCCGTTCGGGTTCTCGTTAGGATTGGTATAAGGTATCGTTGATCCTGGCCCGGGTTCAACCGGCGGCCGCGGCGTCATCCCTTCCCGCATCGGCGTAATTGGGGTGGCTTTGTGCCGGCAACCGGTGGCGGCGAATGTGACGGCCAGCGCGACCGCGAGTGAATAAATCAATGTCGTTTTCATATTTTTTCCTTCAGGTTATAAGTTTGTTACAAATTCAAATCTTTCCGCCAAGCGGGTTCGGAATCGCTTCCCGCAATTCGGCTCACATCCTTGACTTGTTTCGTGAAAACGTCAAGCACAGACAGCGTTTGCCGGTGGCCGACCGAATGGTTGAAAACCAGCGTCCGTGAGTTGGGCGACCACGACGGGTCCTCGCCCGCCACCAGCACCGTCGGCGATGCGCCGCCGTCCGCCGGCACCACGCAAATGTCAAACTCGCTGGTCTGCGACGTGAACGCGATCCATTTGCCGTCCGGCGACCAGTCCGGCTCGGTCGGATTCGGCGCGCCGGCGGTGTGAATCACCTGAACCGCCCCGCCGCCCGCCGGCACTTTGGCGAGCAGCCGCCGTCCGGCGATTTTCGTCGCGAAACAAACCCATTGCCCGTCCGGCGACCAGCACGGTGACGAGTCCTCGACGCCGGTCGTCAGACGTTTCAAATTCGAGCCGTCGGCGTTGCAGACATAAACATCCGGCCTGCCGTCCTTGCTTAAAATCATCGCGACTTTCGAGCCGTCCGGCGAGGCCGCCGGGCTGAAGTTCGAGCCGCCGTAACGCGCGACCACCCGGCGCTGGCCGGTCGAAAGGTCGCTGTAAAAAATATCCGGATTTTCGAGCTTGTAGGAATTGTAATAAAGCGCCAGCCGCCCCGGCACCCACGACGGCGCGGAAACAATCGCGTTGTCGTGCGTCACGGCCTGCGCTTTGTGGCCGTCGAAATCGGAAACGTAAATTTCGCCGGGGCCGTCTGGCAACTGCGCCTTGAACGCGATTTGGGTCAGGCCGATGCCTTTTTTGCCGGTGATGGCGAAAACGATGTCATTGGCGAAGGCGTGCGCCTGCCGCCGCAGGTCCGTGCCGGTGTAACTGTTCGACAAAATCACCTTCTTCGCGAACTTGTCGGTCACACTGCCGGCCACGTTGCCGCTGGCGCTGCCGCTGATTTGATATTGCGCGGTGTCCGGCGCGACAAACGAGAAGCCCTGGACGTAAAGGTCGAATTTCAAAACGTCCGCGACTTCGCCGCTGAAACCGTCCAGCGAAACCGGAATCGGCTTGATGCCGATGCCGGTAATTTCGTGCGTGATGGTGATTTCATTCTGGCTGTGTCCGAAATTGGCGGCGAAAACCGCGAACAGCGCCGGCAGGCAAATTTTAAGGCAATTTTTCATTCAAGCGTTCGTTTGGCTTTGGGATTGAAATTGATAGTGTAGCTCCGCTCCTTTTCCGTCGCGCCATCTGGAAACGGCGCGATGAAGGTGACGCGGTCCAGAGTTCTTTGCACCGAGGCGTCCACCGGCGCGTCGCCTGCCCGTTCGATGATGCGGGCTGAAATCACCGTGCCGTCGCTGGCGATGCTCACGGTGACTTTTACATTCTCGTCATCGTTGGCGATACTGTCCGGCAGTGTCCACGCCTGGTCATAAATGCTTTTGACGACGGAGGCGTAATTCGCGTAGGCCACAGTGCTGTCGCCGGGCAGGGTCACTTCCGTAGGCGAAGACAAATTGTTTCGCAGATTTTTAAGTGTGTTGTTGAGCGCCCGCGTGTCGCGCCGCGGATTGTCCGGCGTGGAATTATTTTTCGGTGCGGTGCGAATGGTCGGCGTGAGGTTGGGTTGAATTTTGTGCGGCTGGTTCTTTACGGGCTTCTCAACGGGCGTCAAATCTGGCGTCGGCTTGACGGGTTCAGGTTTGAAATATTTTTCCACGCGGTCCATGAGCGTTGGTGGCGGCGTCACGACCGGTTTTGGCACGGGCGGCGGAGGCTGAAATGTCGGTGTCGGCGGAGCCGGTTGCGGCGGCGGAACCACCACCGGCGCAGGCGCGGGCGGCGTGGCGTTGCGAACACCGCTGTTGAATGCCGCGTCAATCAGATTGGCCGGAATCACGTCGAGCAACTGCGTGTCGTCCGGCTTGGGGCGGGGCGAGAAAAAGGCCGAGCCGAAAATCAAAATCAGCAGCAGCAGCAGGTGGATTCCTACCGTGGCGATGACGCATTTTTTTTGGAGCCGGTTCATCTGGGCGTCGGGTCGGTGCGGAGCGAGTAGCGTGTGATGCCGTTCTTCTGGCAGCCATCAAGCAGTTGCGCCACGAGGTCGTAGCGGCAGTCTTTGTCTGCGCGAATGTAAACGACGAGGTTCGGGTTCGTGCGTGAATCCTGCGCCAGTTGCGGAATGATCTGCGCGAGCGCCATCTGCCGCGCCTCGAACTTGTAATAGCCGGTGCTGGAAATCTCCACGGTGCGGACGTCTGATTTGCTCAGTCGTTTGTCCGGTTGGCCGACTCCGCGCGGCAGCTTTAACTCGATGCTCTGTGTCAACAGCGGCGTGGTGATGATGAAGATGATNNGCGGCGTGGTGATGACGAAAATAATGAGCAGCACGAATGCGAGATCGAGCAATGGCGTGATGTTGATTTCGCTCAATGTCACGAGATGACTGCGTTGTGAAAATCTTCGCATGGCTCAAAATCATTCGTCCGCCAGGAATTCCGTTTCCATCCGCGAAACCAGTTCCTGCGCGAAATTGTCGAGTTCGACCGTGAACGCCCGCAAATTGTGGACCAGCCAGTTGTAGGCGAACATCGAGGGGATTGCCACCAGCAGGCCGGCGACGGTGGTGCTCAACGCGGCGGAAACGCCCGGTGCCATCGCCGCCATCGTGGCCGNNACCGTGCCGAGCAGGCCCATGAACGGAGCGCCGCTCGCCGCGATGGACAGCAGGATGAGGCCGGCTTCCAGCTTCAGCGATTCCTGGGCGACGGTGTTTTCCAGCGCGCGTTTGACGTGCTCCATGTTTTTGAGACTGACATTCTGCCGCGCGCGTTCACCGGTCGGCCCGCGCAACCGGGCATCGAGCTGCACGCAGCCGGTTTGATACACCTCGTAAAGGGGGCAGCCTTCGACGTGCAACTTGCGGTCAAAAATGTCGAGCACCTTCTTTTGCGAGCGGAATTCCTCGTTGAAATAGCGATTCAACTTCCGCGCGCGACGCATCTGAATGGCCTTGGAAACCATCACCGACCAAACGATGATGGAAAAAATGAGGAGAAAGACGATGATCGCCTTGGCTTCGAGCGTCGCCCTATTCCAAATATAAAGGGTATCCGCTTGATTGGAAGCGGCCCCCACGACAATAAACGATAATCCGTTCATGATGCCGACAATTTACCTGGTCGTGAGGAACCGATTTAGCGGCCAAGCGGCGGACCGTCGAGTCATTTTCCGCCGTGCCAATTCTTACCCTTTCCGCCAAAATTTCGCAACGCCTTTTTTTCGCTGAAAAACGCGCTTTGTCTCCAGCCAATAATCCAATACAAGAAGCCTGTGTCGCGACCCCGTTTCATTGCGTTGCTGCTCGTGCTGGGCACGCTGGCGGTTTATCTGCCGGCGGCGCATCACGCCTTCACGCTTTATGACGACAGCGATTACGTCACCGAAAATCCCATGGTTGAAAACGGCCTGACGTGGGCCGGCGTCAAATGGGCGTTCACGACGGGGCACGCGAGCAACTGGCACCCGCTCACGTGGATCTCGCACATGGCGGACTGCCAGTTGGCCGGCCTTGACTCAAGTGTGCCGCATTGCGAAAACATTCTGTTTCACGCGGCGAACGCGGTTTTGCTTTTCGCGCTGCTGCTTCGGCTGACAGATTTGATCTGGCCAAGCGCGTTTGCCGCCGCGTTGTTCGCCTGGCATCCGCTGCACGTCGAATCCGTCGCGTGGATCGCCGAGCGCAAGGACGTGTTGAGCACGTTCTTCGCCCTGCTGACGCTGCTGGCTTACACGCGATTTGTTGCAGAGTCCAAAGTCCAAGGTCCAAAGTCCAAAATCTTCTACGGCCTGGCGCTCTTGGCATTCGCTCTGGGATTGATGGCCAAACCGATGGTGGTGACATTGCCGTTCGTCCTGCTGCTGCTGGATTACTGGCCGCTCCAGCGAATTCGGAATTCGGAATTCGGAATTCGGAATTTCCAAAAGTTGTTTTTGGAAAAGCTGCCGTTCTTCCTGCTCGTGGCGGCTTCATGCGTCGTCACCTTCGAGGCCCAGCATCGCGGCGGGGCGGTTGCCCCCTTGAAGAATATCTCGTTGCATTATCGCCTGGAAAACGTGCCGGTGGCCTACGCGGATTACCTGCTCAAAATGGCATGGCCGGCGCATCTTGCCATCTTTTATCCGCTTAATTCGTTGCCCCGGCTGGAAGTGGCAGCGGCGGCAGCCGCGGTGGCGGTGATTTCGTGGCTGGTCTGGAGGGTGCGCCGCTCATGCCCGTATTGGCTCGTCGGCTGGCTATGGTTTTTGGGAACGCTCGTGCCGGTGATTGGCCTGGTGCAGGTTGGCGGCGCGGCCTTGGCCGACCGTTACACGTATTTCCCGAGCATCGGAATTTTTCTGGCGGTGGCGCTCGGCCTTCGTGACGGCGTGGAACGGTTTCAGGTTTCAAAACCAGTCGTCGGGACAATCGCCGGCCTTGTGCTGGCGGCCTGCCTGGTGCTCACACACCGCCAATTGAACTTCTGGCAGGATGATATCACGCTCTTCCATCACGCCATAAAAGTTACAAAGAACAACGGCACGGCGCATCTCAATCTGGGTTTTGCGTTCGAAAAAGCCGATCGGAAAACCGAGGCGATGGCCGAGTATCGCGCGGCATTGAAGCTGGACCCCGACCGCGCCGAAACGCACAACAACCTCGCCAACCTGCTCGATGACGCCGGTCATCCGGATGAGGCGTTCGCTGAATTTCGGGAGGCGCTGCGGTTGAAGCCTAACTATGTCGCCGCGCACAACAATTTCGGCACGTTACTGGTGGAACAGGGCCGGTTCGACGAGGCAAAAGAACAATATACCGAGTCGGAGCGGCTTGACCCCACCGACTGGCATGCGCCGTATTTGACGGGCAAGGTGCTGCTTAAACAAGGCCGTGACTTGGAAGCCATTTCATATTTTCAACGGGCGGTGAAAATGAACCCGAACAATCCCCACGTGTTGACTTATCTCGCGCAGGTGCTGGCCTCGGACGAAAATCCGCAAATTCGCAACGGCAATGCCGCACTCGCGATGGCGGTGAAGGCGAACGACCTCACTGGCGGTGTTCAGCCAGCCATGATTGACGCGCTGGCGATGGCTTATGCCGAAATCGGCCAGTTCACGAACGCCCAGCAGTTCGCGGCTTACGCCCTCAAACTCGCCAACGCTTACGACCTGACCAACGACGCCCCCCGCCTCCGGCAACGATTGCAGCTTTATCAGAACCATCAGCCGTTCCGGCAATCCTTCCTTTACACAAATGCAACAAAATTGACGGGGAAATTAATATTGCCCAGCTTGGGAACGAAATAAAACAATGTCACAATCACGCCTCATCGCCCTGGTGCTCGTGCTCGGCACGCTGCTCGTGTATATGCCAGCGACGCATCACGAGTTCGTCAACTACGACGACGGCGGCTGCGTCACCGAAAATCCGACGGTGAAGGCCGGCCTCACCTGGCACGGCATCAAATACGCGTTAGCCACGCAGTTGACGGGCAGTGTCGAGAACATTTGAAGTTGCCATTTCATAAATCGCCAACGACGATGGCGCCGATTTCAGTTCATGCACGCGGTAAAATTCATTGCAATTCGGCGGCTCGCGGCCATCTGCTTGGCGCTGGCGTTGGCCACATTTATTTTATATTGGCCAAGCACGCACAACGACTTTACCAATATTGACGATGGCGGCTACATCGTCGAAAACTCCCACGTTAATTCCGGTTTGAGCGCGGCAAATGTCTCTTGGGCTTTCGGACACCCCTATGCCGGCTACTGGATTCCGCTAACCTGGATTTCGCACATGATTGATTGCCAGCTTTTCGGATTGAACCCCAGTGGACANNAATTTGACTGGCGCAACCTGGCGGAGCGCGTTTGCGGCGGCGCTGTTTGCCTGGCATCCGTTGCGGGTCGAATCGGTCGCCTGGGCGGCCGAGCGCAAAGATGTGTTGAGCGGTCTTTTTTTCATGCTGACGCTGCTGACATGGACTAAACATGTGACAAGTGACAAGTGTCGCGTGACACGCGGCGATGATTTCCTGTCACGTGTCACATTTCATCTGTCACCGTTTTATTTTCTCGCGTTTTTTTTCTTTGCGTGCGGCCTGATGTCCAAGCCGATGATCGTGACGTTGCCGTGCGTTTTGCTNNGTTGAGCGTTGCGGCAGGCGTCACCACGCTTGCGTTGGAACGGAACCAAGTTTGGGTCAGCCTGCCTCTTAGTTTTCGCATCGAAAACGTCCCGGTTTCCTACGTAAGCTATATTTCGAAAACATTTTGGCCAACTGATTTGGCCATCATCTATCCGTTCCCGGATCACTGGCCGTTGAGCTTTGTCATTTTCTCAGCGTCGTTGCTGGCTGGCTGGACGGTCTTGTTTGCATTTCGTGCCAAACAAAATCCGTATCTTTTGATGGGCTGGCTTTGGTTTCTCGGAACATTAGCGCCAGTCATCGGACAATTGCAGGGCGGCATCCATTCCGTCATAGCCGATTATTTCACTTACATCCCCGGAATCGGGCTTGTCATTCTGGTTGTTTGGAGTATCGGCGATTTTTTAACCTCGACGCGGCGCAAACAAATTTTTGCCGCGCTGTTGGGAATTACCACCGCTGCCGGCTGCTTCGCCATGACCTCGAACGAGATAAAATATTGGCGTAACAGCATTACACTTTTCAGCCATGCATTGGACGTCACAACGGGCAACTATGTCGCCTGCGCCGGTCTTGCGCAGGCGTTCGACGACACCGGTGATGAAGAAAGAGCGCTGGTTTTTTCCCGCGAAGCCGTGCGGCTGGATGCAGGCTTTCCACCAGGACAATTTTATTTGGGAATGGCTTTATGGAAATCCGGCGACGCCAGCAACGCTTTGGTTCATCTCCAGACCGCCGTGCAAATGGCGCCGGGCAATTCCGTTTACCAATATAATCTCGGAAAATTTTTGCTTGAGCACGGAAAGCCCGACGAATCGGTTGCGTATTTCAACGCCGCGCTCGCTGACAACCCGGACTTTGCCGAAGCGCACAATGTTCTGGGCAAAGCATTCTTGAAACTCGGAAAAACAAAAGAAGCCGTGGACCAGTTATCCCAGGCTGTCGCGCTCAAACCCACCGATCCCCACTTTCGTTACGATTTGGGAACCATTCTGCTCGACAATG
>PLZL01000204.1 GCA_003152145.1 Limisphaerales bacterium | reverse complement strand
CGCTCATCGAGCCGCTGATGACGCACGATTTGGAGGAAAGGCTAAAGGCGTTAAACGGTTGAGACGTTACATTGTTGCATTGGTCGCAACGATTCAACAGTTCAACGACACAAGGAATTATGAATCCCAAAGGTTTGATCTTCGACTGTGACGGCACGCTGGCCGACACCATGCCGTTGCACTGGCACGCGTGGCAAATCGTCACGCAACGGCACGGCCTGCATTTTCCCGAAGACCGTTTTTATTCCTTCGGCGGCGTGCCGTCGCGCGACATTTTGAAACTGCTCGCGCGGGAGCAGGGCCGCTCGCTCGACCACATCGCCGTCGCGCATGAGAAGGAGGAGACGTATCTGCCGCTGATAGCGCGGGCCGAGCCGATTCATGCCGTCGTGGAAATTGCGAAGGCGAATCACGGGAAAATTCCGATGGCCGTCGCGTCCGGCGGCACGCAGCAAATCATCGGCATGGTGCTCGGCCATCTGAAAATCCGGCATTTGTTCGACGCCGTCGTGACAAATGAAATGGTGCAGCATCAAAAGCCCGCGCCCGACATTTTTCTCGAAGCGGCAAAGCGGATTGGCGTCGAGCCGAAATTTTGCCGCGCTTACGAGGACACCGACCTCGGCCTGCAAGCCATCCGCGCGGCGGGAATGGAAGCAGTGGACGTGCGCAAGTTGCCCAAAATTGGCTGATGGCCAGTGAGACATGGTCGCATCTTGATGTCGCCAATTCACGACTTGACACCGCTTGATTGCGTGATGAAATCATGCATTTGCCGAACGTGGTTTAAATGCACCGCCTCGCAGGGCGCCGGACAAACCGATTTCGATTTTTAAGAAATGATAACCAACACTGTCGTTAGTATCTCAAAACCAAACAACGAGCCGATCAAGGAGTATCGGCCTGGTTCGCCCGAGAAACTGCAGCTCAAGCAGCAGATTAAAAAGATGCTCGGCGAACAAATCGAAATCCCGCTCGTCATCGGCGGCAAGCCGGTCAAGACAGGCAAGCTCGCCAAATGCGTTTGTCCGCATGACCACGGCCATGTGCTGGCGCAGTATCATCAGGCTGGCGCCAAGCAGGTGCAACAGGCCGTTCAGGCAGCCGCCGAGGCGTGGAAGTCGTGGTCTGCGTTGCCGTGGGAACGACGGGCGGTGGTGTTTCTTAAAGCCGCCGACCTATTAAGCACCAAGTATCGGCCAATTCTCAACGCCGCAACCATGCTTGGCCAGAGCAAGACGGCCTTTCAAGCTGAAATTGATTCGGCGTGCGAGCTGATTGATTTCCTCCGATTCAATCCATATTTCGCGTCCAAACTTATGGCGGAGCAGCCTGACTCGGCGTTTGGCTCGTGGAACACTGTTGATTACCGGCCGCTTGAAGGTTTCGTTTTTGCCGTCACGCCGTTCAATTTCACATCCATCGCCGGCAATCTGCCCACCGCGCCCGCCCTGATGGGCAATACGGTGTTGTGGAAGCCGGCGTCAAGTGCGGTCTATTCGGCCCACTTCATCATGAAGCTGCTCGAGGAGGCAGGCCTGCCGCCGGGGGTCATCAATATGATTCCAGGTCCGGGTGGCCAAGTCGGTGATCTGGCGATAACACACCCCGACCTTGCCGGCATTCATTTCACCGGCAGCACCGGCATTTTCCAACATATGTGGGAAACCGTGGGCGAAAACATCCAGCGTTACAAAAGCTACCCGCGCATCGTCGGCGAGACCGGCGGCAAGGACTTCATTTTTGCGCACGCCTCGGCTGACGCCACTTCGCTGGTCATCAACGCGGTGCGCGGCGCATACGAGTTTCAGGGGCAAAAATGCTCGGCCGCTTCACGCATGTATGTGCCCAAATCGTTGTGGAGCCGGATTGAAGACCGCCTGGTCGAAGCTATCCACTCCATCCCGATGGGTGAACCCACGAATTTCCGCAACTTCATGACGGCGGTCATTGACAGGAATTCGTTTAACAATATCAAGGGCTACATTAACTACGCCAAAGGCTCGGCTGATGCCAAAGTGCTGGCCGGCGGCGAGTGCGACGAAAGCAAAGGTTACTTCATCCGACCAACGCTGGTGCAAGCCAGGAAGCCCGATTTCAAGTTGATGAAAGAGGAAATTTTCGGGCCGGTGCTCACGGTTTATGTCTATCCAGACCGTGAGTATGAGGAGACGCTTGACTTGTGCGACCGGACGTCGCCGTATGGATTAACCGGCGCGATCTTTGCACAGGACCGCAGCGCCATGCACATGGCGATGGAAAAACTGCGGCATGCGGCCGGCAATTTCTACATCAACGACAAGCCGACGGGGGCGGTGGTCAACCAACAGCCGTTCGGCGGCGGTCGTGCATCGGGCACCAACGACAAGGCGGGCAGTGCGCTTAATCTGGCGCGCTGGGTTTCGGCGCGCACCATCAAGGAAACTTTCATCCCAATTACCGACTACCGCTACCCGTTCATGGGTGAAGAGTAATATCCGGCGGCAGGAATGGAAGAGGTGGATGCGAAATCTGGAATTTCAGATTTGAAATAAAGGCGTCAACCCTGCCCGAGCTTCTTCGATTTCTCCGTTGCTGCGCGGACGGCGCTTATTACGGCGCCGCGCAAGTTTCCCTTCTCCAATTCGTGCAGGCCATCAATGGTCGTGCCGCCGGGACTCGTCACGGCGTCCTTGAGCAGACTGGGATGCTGGCCGGTTTCCAAAACCATTTTCGCCGCGCCCAAAACCGTCTGCGCGGCGAATTTGGTCGCCACGTCGCGCGACAGGCCGACAGCCACGCCGCCATCGCTCATTGCTTCAATGAAAAGATAAACATAAGCCGGTCCGCTGCCGCTCAAACCGGTCACGGCGTCGAGCAACGATTCCTTCACTTGCGACGCGACGCCAACGGCGGAAAACAGTTTTTGCGCAAGTTCGCCGTCGGCCGGGAGCGCGGATTTGCCCAACGCGAACGCGCTCATTGCCGCGCTGATGAGCGCAGGCGTGTTTGGCATGACACGGACAACACGCGTGCTGGCAGGCAAAGCCGATTCTATTTTGGCGAGCGTCACGCCGGCTGCGATTGAGATCAGCAAATGGTTGCTCTTGAAATTGCCGCGTTGTTCGGTGAGAACTACGGGAACCTGGTCGGGTTTTACGGCGAGGATCACGGCATTCGCAAATTTCAAAACATCCGCGTTGGACGCCGTTGTTTTCGCGCCGGTTTCCGCGGCAAAGACGGTTCGCGCCGCCTCGGAGACATCGCTGGCGATGACGTGTTCAGCGGTGACAAGTTTGGCGCGAATGAAACCGCGGGCCAGTGCTGTGGCTATTTTGCCCGCGCCGAAAAAACCGATGTTCAATTTGGAAGACATGGCTGTTTTGTAACAGGACGCGCCCCGGAGCGGAAGTGAAAACGCGGCTTGAATTTGGGCGGACAAAACCTATTCTTTAAGCGTGGCACGAAAAGTTTCCGGTGAAATGACAACCCGCCGCACATGGGAGACGTTTGAGGCAATGCGCCAGGCTGCCGAAGAGGGCGACCCGCAGGCGCAGTGCTATCTTGGAGTGTGCTTCCAAAACGGCCAGGGCGTGCCGCAGGATTACCAGGAAGCGGTGAAGTGGTTTCGCCGCGCGGCGGATCAGGACGATCCCGTGGCGCAATGTTATCTCGGCGTCTGCTATTTGAACGGCGCGGGTGTGCCGCAGGAATTCAGCGAGGCGGTCAAGTGGCTGCGCGAGGCGGCGGAGCAGGGCGACCCGGCGGCAGAGTTCAACCTCGGGATGCTTTACGAGACCGGCCAGGGTGTGCCGCAAAATTATGCCGAGGCGGTGAAATGGTATCGCGAAGCGGCGGAACGCGGTTATCCCGCCGCGCAGTTCAATCTCGGCGTTTTTTACGAAGCCGGGCAGGTGGTGCCGCAGGACTACAAGGAGGCCGCCCGGTGGTATTTGGCCGCCGCGGAACAGGAATGCGCGCCCGCCCAATGCAATCTCGGTTTGTGTTACCAGACCGGACGCGGCGTGGAACAGAANNTACGCGGCGTTGGAACTCAAGGAACCCGCGGCTGCCAAAGCTGTAAAAAAAGTAAAAAACACTTCGCGCTGAATCAGCGCGCGAGTTCTTCGAGTTTTGCCTTTGCTTTGCCGCCATCAATTGTCGCCGCCGCCAACGCCCAGCCTTCCACGAACGATTTCGCTTTGTCCGCGACGACCAGCGCGGCGCCGGCATTGAGCAAAACTGCGTCACGCTTCGGCCCGCGCTCGTCGCCGGCCAAAATGCGGCGGACGATTCCGGCGTTTTGGTTTTTGTCGCCGCCGAGCAGATCGGCGAGGGTCGCGGGCTGCAGGGGAAACGGTCCCGGCGCGGTCGTTGAAACCGTGAAGCCGCGCTCCTGAAAAAATTCGGCAATCGTGTTTTCGCCGAGCGTCGAAAGCTCGTCCAAAAAATCTCCGCTTTGGTTTGAGACGCTGCCACAAACGACCAACGCCCGCCGCACGCCGAGCGATTGCAGGACGCGCGCCAGCGGTTCACACAAATCCGGCCGCGGCACGCCGGCAAGCATGGCTGAAGGCCCCGCGGGATTCAGCAGCGGGCCGAGCAGGTGGAAAATCGTCCGCTGGCCGCGTTCGGCGCAAAGTTTTCGCGCCGGTGAAATGTCTTTGAAAGCGGGATGATATTTTTGCGCAAAGAAAAAGGCGAAGTTGTGCTCGCGCAATGAACGCGCGGCTTCCGCCGGAGTCAAATCAATCCGCACGCCGAGCGCCTCGAGCACATCGGCGCTTCCAGCTTGTGAAGTCACCGCCCGGTTGCCATGCTTGGCCACGGTCACGCCGGCGGCGGCGCAAAGGATGGCCGCTGCGGTTGAAATGTTGAACGTGCCCAGCCGGTCCCCGCCGGTGCCGACGATGTCGAGGATTTCACGGGATTCCCGCCAGTCTTTTTCAATCGGCGGCTGGATGGATTTGTCGCGCAGCGCGCGGGCGAAAGTGGCGATTTCTTCCGGCGTTTCCCCTTTTCTAGAGAGCGCGGCAAGAAAATCGGCTTTAAGTCCGGTCGCAACCTTTTCGCTGGCGAGCCATTCAACCGCCTGCCACACTTGCGGTTCTGCGAGCGTCTGCGCGGCATTGAGTTGTTGAATCAGTTGTTCGAGCGGTTCCGACACGACCGGATTGTAAGGCCCGGCGTGCCCGGCTCAAATCGAAAGTTACATGGACAGACGGGTGAATTTCCGTAACATATAGGGCGCAATGGCGTCTCAATAGTGACAGCTCGTCCGAATCAATATTTTATGGCAACAAAGCAAAGTGGCGGCAGGTTGAAGTGGTTGATCATTTTTTCCGCAATCATCGTGATTGCGGCGGGTGGCATCTGGTATTTCAAACGCGGGAACAACGACGCGCCACAGTATCAAACCACGCCGGTCGCGCGCGGCGAGCTGACGCAGCTCGTCACGGCGACGGGGACGTTGAACCCGGTGGTGAACGTGACGGTGGGCAGCCAGGTTTCCGGGCGCATCAGCAAACTGAACGTGGATTTCAATTCGCCGGTGACCAAAGGCCAGGTCATCGCGGAAATTGACCCTTCGACCTATCAGGCGGCGGTCGAGCAAGCCAGCGCCGACCTGGCCAACGCGAGGGCGAATCTGGAATTGCAGCAGGTCGAGGCGAATCGCAGCAGCGAATTGTTCACGAACAAGCTCATTTCCAGTTCCGATTACGACACCGCCGTCGCCAATTTGCACGAGGCCGAGGCGATGGTGAAAATCAAGCAGGCCTCGCTCAGCAACGCGCTGGTGAATCTCAACTATTGCAAAATCGTTTCGCCGGTGGACGGCGTGGTGATTTTGCGCGCAGTGGAACTGGGCCAGACGGTCGCCTCCAGCTTCAACACGCCGACGATTTTTCAAATCGCAAACGACCTGACGAAGATGCAGATTGATTCCAGCGTGGCCGAGGCGGACGTCGGCGGCGTGGCGGAAGGCCAGGATGTGGATTTTACCGTGGACGCGTATCCGACCCGGACGTTCCGGGGCGCGGTCACGCAGGTCCGCAATTCGCCGACGACCGTCAACAACGTCGTCACTTACGATTGCGTCATTGGCGTGACCAACGCGGATTACAAGTTGAAGCCGGGCATGACGGCGAATGTTTCCATCATCATCGCCCAACGCGAAAACGCGCTGACCATTCCAAACGGCGCGCTGCGGTTCCGTCCGCCGGATAATGCCGCGATGCTGACCAATTCGGTTGCGGCGCAAACTGCGCAAGCAACCAACGGCGGAAATTTCGCCAGCGGTCCGGCTGGTCCGGGTGGCCGTCGCGGCGGCGGGCGCGGCGGCGGGCGCGGGCGCGGCGATCACCCGGGTTTCCTGTTCCATACCGTTTACGTGCTTGTGAGCGAAGGCAAGGATGCGAAGTTACAGGCGGTGCAGATCAAGACCGGCATCAGCGACGGCATCTCAACCGAGGTGCTTTCGGGGCTGGACGAGGGCGCGCAGGTGGTGACCGGCGTGGTGATAAACGGCCCGCAGACCGCCGGAGCGTCCAATCCGTTTGGCGGAGGTTTTCCGCGCCGGCGCTGATTTGAGTTCAAATTTTCCCGTGCAAACCAATCCCGTCATCAAGCTTGCGGAAATCCACAAGGTGTATCACACCGGCGAGGTGGACGTCCACGCGGTGCGCGGCATTACGCTGGAAATCTTTCCCGGCGAATTCGTGGCGCTCATGGGGGCAAGCGGCTCGGGCAAAAGCACGCTGATGAACATGATCGGCGCGCTGGACCGTCCGACCGGAGGCAATTATCTGCTCGATGGCATTGACGTTTCCACGCTCGATCGCGACGCGCTCGCGGATGTCCGCAACGAAAAAATCGGCTTTGTCTTTCAGGGTTTCAACCTACTTTCGCGCACCTCGGCGCTGGAAAATGTCGAGATGCCGATGCTTTACAAGCGCCACCGCATCCACGCGCGCGAGCAGCAGGAGCGCGCCCAGCAAGCGCTCGAACTGGTCGGTCTCGGCACGCGCGCCGACCATCATCCCAACCAGCTTTCCGGCGGCCAGCAGCAGCGCGTCGCCATCGCCCGCGCGCTGGTGAACAAACCGTCGCTCCTGCTCGCCGACGAGCCGACCGGCAACCTCGACAGCCAGACGAGCATCGAAATCATGG
>PLZL01000447.1 GCA_003152145.1 Limisphaerales bacterium | reverse complement strand
GCGACCGGCACCATCATCATGAACATTTTGTTCGGCGCGGTTTCGTTGCTGCCGACAACGAATGAAACCGTCGCAGGCGCCACCGGAACAAAAGTGTTCGGGCACTTCCATTTGTTTGGCGGCGAAGTGGCGTTCAGCCTGTTGAGTTTGTTCGTCGTCGTGCGCGGGATTGACGGGTATCTGCAATCGTTCGGCGCGCCGGGCATGATCAAGATCAACACGGCGTGGTTCGCGCACCGCGAACGCGGGCGGTTCGCCGGTATTTACGGTTTCATGATCAACCTCGGCCGGTTCGGCATTTTCGAAATCGGCCCCGCGCTGCTCGCCGGTTTCACTTTTCTCGGTCTCTGGCAGATCCCGCCGCTGCACTGGCGCTGGCTGTTCTGGGTGCCGGCGGCGGTTTGCGGCGTCGTGGCGCTCGGCATGGCGCTGGCGGTGAAACAAACGCCGGAAGAAGCCGGATTTACGTCGGTGGACGGAATTTCCGAAAGCACGCAGGCCGCAAATGAAAAAATCGGTTTGCTGGACGTGCTGCGAAAGATCACGAGCAGGCCGGTGTTGTGGGTCACGGCGCTGGCTTACGCCTGCACGGGAGCGGTGCGGCAGAGCGTGGACCAGTGGTTCCCGCGTTTCATGGAGGATGTTCATCATCTGGACTTGAACTCGGCGCGATTTCAGTTTCTTGGTTTTCTGATTCCGTTTGTCGCGTCCACCGGCTCGCTGATTTCCGGTTATTTGTCGGACACGGTGTTCAAAGGCCGGCGCGCGCCGGTCGCCGCAGGCATCTATTTTCTGGAAACGGCGGTGATTCTGCTGGCGGCGCAATTTCACTCCGCCAACGCCGCGATTGTCTTTCTGGTTTTGATTTCGTTCACGGCCAACTCGACGCATTCGCTGCTCGGCACGGCGGCGGCGATGGACATCGGCGGGCGTAAAATGGTCGGATTCGCCTCCGGCCTGATTGATTCATTCCAGTATTTTGGCGGGAGCCTCGCCGGATATTTTCTCGGCAAACTGATTGACCAAAACTGGGGCTGGTATTTCTACTTCATGGCGCCGTTCGGCCTCGTCGGCGGGCTGCTGATGCTGACGATTTTAGGAAAAGTGACCGAGGCCGCACAAACGCCGCCAAATCCGGCCAAATCCGGCTGACTAGTTCCATTTTTGCACGGCAGCGACATTTTCCAACGCGTTTTGTCACAATTAATTCTTTGACCAGTGCGCGCGGCTCTGTTTTCATCGCACGAATTTGTAACGCCAGAATCCTTAGATGAACTCAATCGTGCCAGCATTCCTTGAGCATCCGAACATTCTGGTCGTCCTCTGTCTGGCGGCGATCATCGGGCTCTATTTTTACAACAATCCGATGAAGCATGGCGGCTGGTTCATGATGCGCCGCTTCATCAACTGGTTCCCGCTCGGCATGACTTATGCCTTCCTTTACATGGGGCGTTACAATCTCAACGTCTCCAAAAACGCGCTCGGCGGCTTGATGACCAATCAGGAATTCGGGACCATCTTCGCCGTTGGCACGGGCGTCTATGCCTTTTCATTTCTGATCAACGGGCCGCTGGTGGACAAGATTGGCGGCAANNGGCACGGTCACTTACGCGGTGTCGTTCCTCGTCAACGGCCCGCTCGTGGACAAAATCGGCGGCAAACGCGGCATCATCATCGCCGCGCTTGGCGCGTCGGCGGCCAACGTCCTGCTCGGCGTGCTGACCTGGCTGCTGGTGATGGGGAAATTAAAAGTCAACATGGTCGTCGCCTTCTCGTTTCTCTACTCGGTCAACATGTATTTCCAGAGTTACGGCGCGGTGTCCATCATCAAGGTGAAGGCCTACTGGTTCCACGTGCGCGAACGCGGCGTGTTCGGCGCGATTTTCGGCGCGCTCATTTCCATCGGCACNNCGACGCCTCGTCCGGTCAGATGCACATCAAGCTGAGCTCGCTCGATTTGCTGAAAAAGGTTTTTGCCAGCCCGCTCATGCTGCTCATCGCGGCCATCGGGCTGACTTCGGGCATTTTCCGCAACGGCATCACGCAATGGTATTTCGTTTTTGCCGCCGAGGTGAAACAGCCGGGCGCGGAATTTTTCGGGCAGCACTGGGGTTTGCTGCTGATGATTTTCGGCATCGTGGGCAGTTTTGCCGGCGGCATGGCGTCGGACTGGTGGTTTCAATCGCGTCGCGGCCCGCCCGCGGCCTTCTGGTGCGCGATTGTCTTTTTGATGACGATTATCATGGCGATGACCCTGTCCTCATCGCCGCTGATTTTTGGCTATGTGTCGCTGATCATTTTCATGGCGTCGGTGGGCATCACGTCGCTGATGGCCGGCACGGCGGCGACGGATTTCGGGGGCCGCAAGGCGACGGCGACGTGTTCGGGCATCGTGGACGGCTGCACGTATGTGGGCAGCGGCATCCAGTCGTTCAGCCTCGGCTACCTGACGACATGGAACTGGCATTACTGGCCGTTTTTCCTAATGCCGTTCGCGTTGATCGGATTGTTTCTTGCCTTGAAAATGTGGCATGAATTGCCCGCCGCCACGCGCAAATATATCGCCGAGGTTGAGCAAAATATGGCCTGAAATTCCCAAAAAACGAGGCTTGACGGCGCCGGGAATTCCGCTAAATTGAACACGCAATGTTGAAAAACGTTTTACAAGCTGTTAATCTAGTTGTCGTCGTCGTTGTAGTCGCCGACGCCGTTGGCGCTTGTTGAATGTAAATTATTTTAACAAGAACCCACGGCTGGCAACGGTCGTGGGTTTTTGTTTAATCCGCGCCACCGGCCACAACCAAAAAATGATTAAGATTAAGAAAAAGATCATGATTAAGATGATGCCGTCACCGCGGCTTGATTCTTGATCGTCATCACGATCGTAATCGTAATCTCCAAAACCCATGAGCAAGACAACTGAAACCATTGAGAAGAAGAAACCCGCCTCCGCCGCGCGCGCCGAGGTCGGCCCGGCCATGCCCGGATGCGACATCCTCGTGCAAGCCCTCGAACGCGAAGGCGTCGAGGTCATTTTCGCCTATCCCGGCGGCGCGAGCATGGAAATCCACCAGTCGCTCACCAAATCCAAAATCCGCACCATCCTGCCGCGCCACGAACAGGGCGGCAGCTTCGCGGCGGAAGGTTACGCGCGTTCCACCGGCAAGGCCGGCGTGTGCATGAGCACCAGCGGCCCCGGCGCGACCAACCTCGTCACCGCCATCGCCGATGCCTACCTGGATTCCTGCCCGCTCGTTGCCATCACCGGCCAGGTCAACCAGACCATGATCGGTCGCGGCGCATTTCAGGAAACCGACATCATCGGCGTGACGCTGCCCATTGTGAAGCATTCCTACCTCATCACCGACGTGAACGACATTCCGCGCATCGTGAAGGAGGCGTTTTACATCGC
>PLZL01000221.1 GCA_003152145.1 Limisphaerales bacterium | reverse complement strand
TTGGGAACCATTCTGCTCGACAATGAAAATCTCGACGAAGCCGTCGCGCAGCTTTCCATAGCCGTCAAACTCAAACCGGATTTTGCCCCGCCACAACAAAACCTTGCCATCGCCTTTGCTCAAAAAGGCAATTTGTCTGAAGCCATCGTCCATTTTGCCAAAGCCGCCAAGTTGCAGCCGGACGACGTCTCAATCCGTTTCAATTTCGGATTGGCCTTGCTGAACAATCATCAACCTGCCGCCGCCGCCGCGCAATTTTTGGCGGAACTGCGCCTCGCGCCCGACCAAACCGCAGCCCATTTCCGGCTCGCGCAGGCGTTGCAACAGCAAAACCAATTGGCCGACGCCGTCTCTCATTACCGCCAAGCGCTGCGGCTGACGCCGAATTTTCCAGAAGCGGAAAAAGCGCTGGATGAAATTTTTGTCGCGCATCCTGAACTCCGCTAGGTTTTTAAAATGTCGCGTTTTGACCTTTCTCGCGCAGGTGCTGGCCTCGGACGAAAATCCGCGGGTTCGCGACGGCAACGCCGCGCTCGCGATGGCGGCCAAGGCGAACGACCTCACCGGCGGCGTTCAACCGGCCATGCTCGATGCGATGGCGATGGCCTACGCCGAGATCGGCCAGTTCACGAATGCTCAGCAGACCGCAGCCGACGCCATCAAACTCGCCACCGCCTACGACATGACCAACGACGTGCCCTCATCCAACAACGATTGCAGCTTTACCAGAACAACCAGCCGTTCCGCCAATCCTTCGTCTTCACCAACGCGCCGGCTAAGAAAATGGAATAATGGAGTGATGGAGCGTTGGGGTAATGGAAACAACTTTGGCGCGCTTCCGGTTCAATACTCCAGCACTCCAATGCTCCATTACTCTCTTCCGACCAGCGCGCGGAGCGTCCGCCGCGCCTGCTGATTTTTCAGGACTTCCCCGGCGGAAAATTTTTCTCCCAGCCACGGCAGCGTGAAAATCCGTTTGGCGTCGAAAAATTCGGCCAGCAGCTTCGCATTGGTGCCGGCGGCGGCTTCCCGTTTTGGCGGGGATATCAAAACAACGCGCGCCCTGGCCGCGGCGCTGCGCGGCAGGGCTTCCAGCGTCAGCAAAATGTGGTTGACCGCGCCAAGCCGGTTGGGAGCGACGACCAGCGGCAACGCGCCCATGGCCGCAATCAAATCGCCCGAATCAAAATTCTTCCCCAGCGGACTTAACAAGCCACCCGCGCCTTCAATCAGCAGCACGTCGCAACGTTTTTGCATCGCGCGAACGTGCGCCAGCACCCCGGAGAGGCGGACGTGCTTTCGTTCACGGCGCGCGGCCAGCAGCGGCGCAATCGGCGCGCGGAAATGCCACGGGTTGATTTCATCCAGCGGCAGCGCACCGTCCATCGCAGCACGCAGCGCGCGGGCGTCGGCACGGCCACCGGAGCAAATGGGTTTCAGCGCCACGGCGTTAACGCAGCGTTCGCTTAGAAACCGCGTCAGCAGCGCGGTGAGCACCGTTTTGCCAACGTCGGTGTCCGTGCCGGTGATGAAAAAAATCCGCTTCATTTGCGGATATCAAAGCTGAAACGTCATTAACAAGCCATCCAAACCGGCGCCCAAATCACCGTTCCATGCGGGATTGACTGCGGGATTGACTGCTTGACAGCGGGCGCATCTGGACATTATGCTGTCCATATATGAAAGCAATTACTTACACCGCCGCGCGCGAAGGCCTGGCCTCCACAATGGACACGGTCTGCCGTGATCGGTCGCCCATCATCATCACGCGCAACCGCGACCAGTCGGTCGTGATGCTTTCGCTGGACGATTACGAGCAAATGGAAGAAACGGCGCATCTCCTGCGCAGCCCGGCCAACGCGCGGCGGTTGTTGTCCGCCATCGGCAGCCTGCAAAAAGGAAAAGGCCGCGCGCGGAAAATTGACNNGAAAATCACGCGGCGCATCCATGAATTGATCAAGGACACGACGCGCAATCCTTATTCCGGCATCGGCAAGCCGGAGCCGTTGCGTTTCGCCCTGGCAGGATTTTGGTCACGCCGCATCACCGGAGAACACCGGATGGTCTATAAAGTCGAAGGCGACAAGCTGCTGCTGGCACAACTGCGATACCACTATTGAACAGCACATTTTGCCAACGCCGGTGTCCGTGCCGGTGATGAAAATTGTGCGCTTCAATTCGCGGACATGAAAACGGAAATGCTTCCGCCGCGCTTTTGATTCTGTTCGTTAATTAAAAGCATTTGCATTGCTTGTCAACCTTTCTGGCATTTCCGACAGGGAGCGGTTTCGTCATAGCCAGAATTCACCGCATCACTAAAACCGTTGACGAAATTGGCGCGGTTCAGCTACCCTGCGCGGCTCGTTTAACCGAATGTTACTGTGAACGTCACCGTTGAAAATCTGGCCCCGTGCAAAAAATTGCTGCGGGTGGAATTGGACGCGAAGTCCGTGGATGAGGCCTTTGAAGCGGTCACGAAGGATTTCCAAAAACAGGCCGCGCTGCCCGGCTTCCGTCCGGGCAAGGCGCCGCGCGCCCTCGTGCTCAAAAAATACGAGGCGGACATCAAGAGCGAGGTCAAACGCAAGCTCATCGGCGACGCGTATCGCAAGGCGCTCGACGAGAAGAAGCTCCACGTCATCGGCCATCCGGACATCGAGGAAATCCAATTCGGGCGCGGACAAGATTTGCAGTTCGCCGCGACCATCGAGACCGCGCCGGAATTTCACCTGCCGGAATACAAGGGGCTGATCGCCAAACGCGAAATCAAATCCGTCACGGACGCGGACGTGGAGCGCGCGCTGGGGTTGCTGGCACAGCAGCACATGAAATTTGAAACCGTCGCGCGCGAACTGAAGCCGGGCGACATCGCGGTGGTGAACTACACCGGGGCGTGCGATGGCAAGCCCATCACCGACACCGCGCCGACGGCGAAGGGTTTGACGGAGCAGAAAAAGTTCTGGGTGGACGCCGCGCCGAACACGTTCATCCCCGGTTTTGCCGACCAGCTCGTCGGCGCGANNTCGAAGTGAAGGAAAAGGTTCCGCCGACGGTGGACGACGCGTTCGCCAAAAAATACGACGCGGAGAATCTGGAAAAGCTGCGCGCGGGCGTCCGACGCGATCTGGAAAACGAGTTGAAGTATTCGCAGGCGCGGGCGATTCGCGGCCAGATTGTGCGCGGCCTGCTCGACCGCGTGGTGTTTGACCTGCCGGAATCGGCGGTCGCGCACGAGACTCGCAACGTGGTTTATGACCTGGTGCGGGAAAATTCGCAGCGCGGCGTGAAACGCGAGACGATTGAGCAGCAGAAGGACGAAATTTACGCCGCTGCGACACACAACGCCAAGGAGCGCGTGAAGCTGGCGTTTTTGATCCAGCGCATCGCCGAACAGGAAAAAATCTCCGTGTCGCAGGAGGAAGTCGTGAAACACGCGCAGTCGCTGGCGGCGATGTATCAGATGCCGTTCGAGCAATTTCTCAAGGATTTGCAGAAGCGCAACGGCGTGAACGAGCTTTACGACCAGATTGCGCACGAAAAGGTTCTCGCGTTTCTGGAACAGAATGCGAAGATTGAGGACATCCCGGCGGCGAGTTGACCGAAGCGACCGCGAAAGGACGCAAAGAAGCGGATCTTTGTTCTGCGATCCTTGCGTTCATCGCGGCAAATAACCAGATGGTTACCTCGCGGCGCCGACCGGCGTCTTAAGTTTGACGAATCGCGGCGGTTGCCGCAAAATTACAACATGAAACGCATTGGCATCCTTTCGGCCTTTTTCGCGGCCGCAGCCGCGGTTGTTGCGCAGAGCAGCGGGGAATTCACTCCCGTTCCGCCACCTTCGCATTCGCAATCGCAGGCCGGCGCGCAACCGGCGTCGCCGCCCCGAATGCCATCGCCGCCGGCTGCTGCGGACACAAACGCGCCGGCTGCGGCCGTGACAAACGCGCCGGCGGGGGGCAAGATGTCCCTGCTGGACTGTATTCAGGCAGCGCTGGCGCACAATTTCGACGTGCAGGTCCAGCGTATCAACCCGCAAATCTCGCTCTACAATTTGAATGCGGCCTACAGCGGCTACGACCCGGCCTTCAGTGTTTCCGGGACGCACACCTATCGGGTATCGCCGGGCGCTTACAGTCCGATTATCGGCGGAATAAGCCCGTCATCCGTGTCCGACAACAATTCATTCGATCCCAGCATCAGTGGCGGGTTGCTGCCCTGGACGGGGTTGCAATACAGTTTCAGCAGCAGTCTCTCGGAGACTTATGGAAGAGGCTTTGACAACTCTTCGGGCAACGTCGGCGTCACGCTCACGCAGCCGCTGTTGAAAAATTTCTGGATTGACAGCACGCGCCTGAACATCCGTGTGGCCAAAAACCGGCTTAAGTTCTCCGAGCAGGGGCTGCGCCAGCAGCTCATCACCAGCGTGACCGCCGTCGCGAACGCCTATTACGAACTCATCTTCGCCCAAGAAAACGTGCAGGTGCAACAGGAAGCTCTGGACTTGGCCAAAACGCAACTGGATCAGGACAATCAGCGTGTGCAAATTGGCACACTCGCCGTTTTGAGCGTGCAGCAGGACGAGTCGCAGGCCGCGCAGAGCAAGGCCAATCTGATTGCCGCGCAAAGCACGCTCGACACGGATCAAAACGCGCTGAAGAACCTGCTCACCGACAAATATTCGCAATGGCACGACATGAACATCCAGCCGACGGAACCGCTGCTGGCACCGCCGCAAACGTTCGATTTGCAGAATAGTTGGACCAAAGGCATGGCTGGGCGGCCGGATTTGCTGCAGGCCAAACTGAACGTGGAGCAGTGGGGTATCCAGTTGAAATACGATCGGAACCAGCTTTTCCCCGAATTGGATTTGACCGGTTCCTACGGCTACGTCGGCTCGGGACGGGAATTCGACAACGCGGTGGATCAGACCGGCGAGGGCAACTCCCCGAATTACAGCTACGGCGCGACACTCACCATGCCGCTGGGCAACATCGGCCCGCGCAACCAATACAAGGCAACCAAGGCGTCGTTGCAACAGATTGGATTGCAATTCAAACAGCTCGAGCAAAACATCATGGTGCAGATTGACAACGCGGTGAAACAGGCTGAGTCCGCCTATCAAAGCGCGGAGGCCACGAAACAGGCGCGCATTTACGCCGAGTCCGCGCTGGACGCTGAAACGAAAACCTACGCGGTCGGCAAGGCCACGACCTTTGAAGTGCTGACATATCAAAACAACCTGACCGCGGCGCGTTCACAGGAAATCCGAGCGCTGGCCAATTACAACGAGGCGCTCGCCAATCTCGCCGCGCAGGAAGGCGACACGCTCGAACGCTACAACATCAACATCGAGGCGAAGTAAAACCCTTAATCATAATCTTGCTCTTAATCTTAATCACCGCTGGAAGCAGATTAAGATTACGATTACGATTAAGAGGCATCACCAAAAATACCACGCGTGCTTCCAGACAATCCACACGCCGAGCAGGAAATTGGTGATGGCGTGCGCCGTCATCGCGTCGCCCAGCCGGTTTTTGCGGATGACAAGCCACTGGTAGGCCGCGCCGCATAGGATTCCGGCGAGCCATTCGTTGTGCGAGAAACCGAAAACGGCAGCGGTCGCGAAAAACGGCAGCGGCAACAACTGGTTTAGCGGCACGGACAAAAAATCTTGCCGCGCGATATAGCGATACAAAAACGAGCGGTAGAAAACCTCCTCCAGCGGCGGAACGACAAAAGTCGAACCAAGAATCCGCGTCGCAATCATCAGCCACGCGAGCGCGGAATTTTCGCCAAACTGTCCGGGTGGATTCCATGCCATGCCACTTTTGCTCAAGTGCGGGTAAAACGGATCAAGCCCGACCCAAACCGCAAAAATTCCGATGCCGACCACGACTGCTTCCCAACTCAACGCCCAGCGCATTTCAGAAACCACCGGTCGCATTTCCCAAACCAGCCACACGCCGGCCAAAGTCTTGGCGAAATAAAACCAGTATGCCGACGCCGCGCCGAATTTCCCCTGGCAAAACGTCAGCGCGAGAAAAACGAGAAACGGCGCCACGCGGGCGGTCGCAGGCTTGGCGAAGTATTTTTTCAGAAGGCGCACGCGAAATGGTGGCGGGGGTTTATTCCCCGATTCCCAGCGACTTCTGCGAGCCGTCCGGGCGCTGGAAGACGACGCTGTTCTTCATAATTTGTTTCACCTGAAAATCGCCCACACGGTCGCCGACGTTGACGGTCTTGCCGTTCACAATCGCCAGCGGGTGGGCGGCGTTGAAAATGATGCCCTGGACTTTGGGCAGTTGCTCCGCGGTGCCGGCCGGCGGCGGCGGATTCGTTTTTGTGGCCGGCGGTGGCAAGGCGTTGGTCACGGGTGCTGGCTCGGGCGCGGGTTCAGCCCGCGTCGGCGCGGAAATCTCCGGCGCCTTGGCGGCCGCGACCGGCGCAGCCTTGTGTCCAAACAGGGCCGGGCCGATGAAAAGACACGCGGCGGCGAGAAACAAAATCGCCGCCGCCGCCAGCATCCAGCCGGTGCCGCCGCGCGCGGGAGATTCGACGGGCGGCAATGGCGGCGCGCCGGACGGCGGATTTTTCTGCTGCGTTTCCCGGGCGCGCTTGAGCGCATCATTGATCAGGCTCATGCGTGAATGTCTCCTTCCAGTTCGCGGACGGCGCGGCCCACCATCCGATGGGTGATGCGGTCGCTGTGTTCGACATAACCGGCGAGCAACGCCTTGTCGCAGACGGCGTTGACAAGCCGCGGAATGCCCCGGCTGTAAAAATAAACCCGCCACAACGCGGGCCGGGTGAAATACGGCACGCCCCTCGCGCCAGCCAGTTCCAGCCGGTGCTGGACATATTGGGTCACCTCGAAACGCGTGAGCGGCCTGAGATGATAGCGCACCGTGATGCGCTGGCGAAGCTGCCGCAGGCGAGGGCTGTTCAGCCGGTCGCGCAACTCCGGCTGGCCGAGCAGGACGATTTGCAGCAACTTGCGGTCGTCGGTCTCGATGTTGGAGAGCAGGCGGACTTGTTCAAGCAGTTCCTCGGTCAGATTCTGCGCCTCGTCAATGATGAGCACGGATTCCCGGCCTTGTTCGACCTGTTTCAACAGAAATCCGCTGATGGCCGCGACGGCATCCAGACGGTCGCGGTCGCGGGCTTCGAGGCCGAATTCCGTCGCGATGGCCTTCATCAATTCGCCGGCGCTCATCACCGGATTCAAAATGACCGCGGTGGAAAAATGCCC
>PLZL01000348.1 GCA_003152145.1 Limisphaerales bacterium | reverse complement strand
AGCGCGCCGCTCATGAAAGTGCCTTTGGGCACGACGACCACTCCGCCGCCGTTGCCGGCGCAGCGGTCAATGGCCGATTGAATCGCCTTCGTGTTGACCGTCTGGCTGTTGGTGACCGCGCCGAAATCGGTGATGAGGTAACATTTGGGCGGCGGCGCAGGCTTGGCGGCGGCGGCTTCGGCGGTTCCCGTAAAAATCCACAGCGCGGCCATCGCGGGCAGGACAATCCAGATTTGTTTGGAGGTTTTGGGGTTCACGATTCACCAGACAAGACGCATCGGCTGACGCACCGGTTTCATTCGGCAATGTGTGATCATGGCGCGTCATCCTGATTGAACCCGATGCGCCGCCTCGGCGGTTCAGGCAGCGGTTGCAGCAACGGCAGCAGTTTCCGATAAACGTCCCGCAACGCCGAATCATGTTCCAGGAGCGTCTTGTCAATTTCCGCCAGCCGCTTGAGGATGGTCACATTGGCCGTGAGTTCCTCGCGCATCTTCACAAAAGCGCGAATGACGTAGAGGCTCATCTGAACCGCCTGCGGGCTGTTCAGGACATTGGCCGCCTGAAGCGCGCCGTGTTCGGTGAAAACGTAGGGATTGTAGCGACGGCCGCCGCGAGAGGGTTTTGAGATCACAATTTGTGATTTCAAAGCGGCGGGTTTGCCAGCCGGGCTGGAGGTCACAGTTTGTGAAATGCTTAAAATCTCTTCGTCGGTGAGTTGAAAAACAAATTCCGCCGGGAAACGTTCAGAGTTGCGTTTCACAGCCTGATTCAAGGCGCGAGTTTCAACCCCGTAAAGCCGGGCCAAATCAACATCGAGCAATACCCGCTGGTCGCGGATGGTGAGGATGCGCAACTTTGGAATGGCTTCACCTGCTGACATGGGCGGATAGTGAAGCACCGGTTTCATCCGGGCAATGCGATTTCGCACCGCGTCCTGCCAGCGGCGCTCCGGGTTTCGTCAATTGATGGCCGTCTGCAAAGACCCGTAAAATAAATGGAGTGCAGACGGTGCTGGATTATCACCGAAGAGGCGGGATTTGGCCTTTTCAAAAATTGTTGGAAGTGTATAACAACATTGTGTCCATCAAATCCAAACCTTTTTCACAAAAGCTTTGTGGCTTCGTCATTCTTCCGGCGTTGCTTGTTTTTTTTATTCCCGGCGCGACGGCGACGGCAAGGCCGATGTCCAGCGCGTCGGTGGCAAAACAGTTGTCCATCGCGGCGGCGGGCGCGGTGGGCGACGGTGTAACGCTCAACACGGCGGCCATCCAGAAGGCGATTGATACGCTGGCCACGAGCCGTGGCGGGACGCTGGTGATTCCCAAGGGTGAATTTTTGTCGGGGGCGATTTATCTCAAGCCCGGAGTGAATCTGCATCTGGACAAGGGCGCGGTGCTGAAAGGTTCGACAAACATTGAGGATTATCCGGAGCTGGAGACGCGCATTGAGGGGCATTTTCAGGTCTGGATTCCGGCGCTGGTCAACGCGAGCAACGTGGATCATCTCCGCATCACGGGCAAAGGCACGATTGTCGGCGGTGGCAAGCCGTTTTGGGACGCATTTGGGTTCGGGCGCAGGACGAACCGGTTCACCACGAATCTCGACGTGAAGCGTCCCCGGAACATTTTTATCCGGGACTCGAAGGACGTGCAGGTCAGCGGCATTTCATTGCGCGAATCGGGTTTCTGGAACCTGCACCTGTTCCGCTGCACGGATGTGCTGGTGAAAGACGTGGACATCCGCGCGCCGCTCCGCGCGCCCAGCACCGACGGCATTGATGTGGATAGCTGCCGGAAGGTGGCGATCAAGGGTTCCTACATTTCCGTGGTTGACGACAACATTGTCCTCAAGGGCAACAAGGGAACTTCCGCGCTGGACGACAAGACGATCCCGCCCGTCGAGCATATCCGCATCTCCGGCTGCACGTTCGGGCTTGGCAATTCCGCGCTGACGATCGGCAGCGAGGCCACGGTGGTGCGCGATGTGGTCATCGAAAATTGCCGGCTGACGGGCACGAACAAAAACTGCGTCCTGAAACTCAAGCTCCGCCCCGACACGGAAGAGCATTACGAAAACATCACCGCCCGAAACATCCAGGTGCAGAACCCGAATGCGCAACTGGTTTCAATCTCGGGCTGGGGGCAATACCTTGATTTACAAGGCAAGCCCGCGCCCAGCCAATGGGTCACCAATGTGACCCTGGAAAACATCACCGGCACGCTGCATGATTTTGGGAACGTGGACGGGCCGGCAAAAAGCACCGTGGAAAACCTGACCTTCAAGAACATCAACATCGCGTTGAAAAATCCCGCGGTGGTGACTCGAAATGTGAAGAACTTGAAATTGACCAAAGTGAAGATCAACGGTGTTGCCTACACCGGCGAACAGCAAACCGCCGGAAAGTAAAATTTCTGTCCGGGTCGCGCCGAAATAAAATATGGCAATTAACCATGAACTTCCGTCCCATCAAATCCATGAAACATTTAAATCTCCAGCCCGCACCGGCAGCAATCCTTTTGTTGTCCGCGTTGGTAATGATGTCGGTCATGACCGGTTGCCTGACCGGTTCCCGCACGGTTGCCGGTTCCCCGGCAAAATTTTTCAACGTCCGCCATTTCGGCGCAAAAGGCGACGGGACAACTTTTGACACGGCGGCGATCCAAAAAGCGCTCGACGCCTGCACGAATTCCGGCGGCACGGTGGCATTTCCGAAGGGGATTTATTTGAGCCAGCCGCTCACGCTGCACTCCGGGACAACGGTGAAGCTGGGTGCACGCGCGACATTGCAGGCGAGCACGAACCAGAATGATTTCATGAAAATACCCGGCGACTGGACCAAGGCCCGGGGTGGTTTCATCCCATTCATCGGCGGCAGGGATTTGACGAACGTGATTTTCACTGGCACCGGTGTGATTGACGGCGGCGGCGCAGTCTGGTGGGACGAGGCCGAGAAGGCGCGTCAAATCAGGCCCGGCTACACTTTGCCCCGGCCAAACCTGGTTTCACTCGACCGCTGTAAAAATGTCCGCCTTGAAAATATCACGCTGCAAAATTCGCCGAAATCCCACTTCGTGCCGGCGGATTGCGATGACGTGGTGATATCGAACGTGACCTTCCTTTCGCCGGCACACGCGGCGAACACGGACGCGATTGATCCGAGCGGACACCGTTATTTGATCACGAAATGCAAAATGGACTTGGGCGACGACAACATCGCCATCAAGGCCGGAAGGAAAATACCGGGGCGGGAATTCCAGAGCGAAGACTTCCTGGTGACCGATTGCACGTTTTTGCACGGGCACGGCATGAGCATCGGCAGTGAGACCGTCGGCGGCGTGCGTAACGTGACGGTGAAACATTGCACGTTTGAAAACACCGAGAACGGCATCCGCATCAAATCCGATGTCCGGCGCGGCGGCATTGTGGAGAACATCAGCTACAGTGACATCACCATGTCGAACGTCTTCCCGGCAATCACGTTCACCTGTTATTACATGAATGATTCCGCCGGAGACGCGGCCCGCCCATCCGCCGTGCAGACGGGCGCCGCGCCGTCCGCTGGTCAAAATATTCCGGTTTTTCGAGACATTCGTGTGACCCATTTGAAGGCAACCAGCCTGAAATCGGCAGGTATGATTCAAGGCCTGCCGGAGAATTGCATATCAAATGTGGTTTTTGAAAACGTGCAGATTTCCTCGCCAAAGGGATTGACCATCCGTAACGCCAAAGGCATCCGGTTCATAAACTCAAACATTCTGGCGGCAGATGGCGTGCCGGTCATTTCAGACAATGCCCAGGTTGATGGTTTGGAAACTTCAACCCAAAAATAACAACCAAGAATTGAACCGCGTAAAACGCGGATGTCGCAGATGAAGCGGATTTTTAGCCACAAAAGAGCGTAAGGAACGCAAAAGTTCTGACACGAATTTCCGCGAATTCAAATGCGCTGACGGCGCTACGGAAATTAGCCCGGCGTTGGCGCAACGCGACTACGCCGGGAACTCGTCCCACAAATAAATTCCTTCGCCCATCGGATGGGAGAAGGTGGCGCAGCCGGATGAGGGCAAAAGCTGGACAGGTGAGGGTCGTGGGGAAAAACAAATTCCTGCCAGCAGGCCGGATGAGGAGAACCACAGATGAACGCGGATTGACGCGGATAATTTTTCGGCGCACACTCGTCTCGTTATAAAAACCAAAACGACGATTATTATTTAACCAAAACAATTTTGCGTAGCTACGGCTACGGGCTGATCCGAAAACCGCGAATTTTCCAAGCCCGTGAAAGATCCGACCGAGCGCGCCCAAATGGGCGCGGCTTGGCGCGCTTCTTTCACAGGCGCTTCGCGGTGCCTCGGGTCAGGGCGTGACGAGTCCGCGCCTCTTCTTTTTAGATTTCCTGTGGGTTGAAGTTACGCCAATGCAAATCGCATATGGCATCCGAAGAACTGCAACAGCGTTATCCTGACGGAAAAGGATTTAAGCTCGGTGATTTTGAGGTGTTCGAGTGTCAATTGACCACTCTGAATCAATTTGCCGAACACGGAATTTTGCCGAATAAAGATTACGGCGCGCTTAAAACACAGAAGTGCGATGCGCTAGTCATAACGCGCGAACCCATTTTGGCCGCACTTGTGATTGGCGAACACAAAGCACCCGGCCAAATCACTGACGGAAACTGGTCGAAGCTTGCCGAGGATTTGCTGAAAACAAAGTGCCAGCCAATCAGTGCGCTGATTGGGTATTTGACTGATGGGATTTCCACGCGCTGGATAAATGGCCGCGCCGAAGCGGTTATTGAGCTCACTCGCGAAGATGGCAAAGCGATGCCGGCTCAAGTTGATTTCAAGGATAAAGCGTTTGCCTCTGAAATTTCCTACATCATCCATAATCTTGATGAAATCCACTCACGAGTCCGAGCCAAAGCCAGAGCAAATCCTAAATTACTCGCGCAGCAAGTCTGGCAAACGATTTGGCGGCTAAAGGCTGACCGGCCGGAAGATTGCCTTGCTACGTTTGTTGAGTTGTTTTTGTTCAAATTTCTGAATGACTTGGGGCTAATGGTCAGAGACGGAAAAGGCCAGGATGTTTCCTTGAAAAACATCATGGAACTCGACCGGGAAAATTCCTACCTGTATTACGAGCAAGTAATCCGCCCCTACATCAAAGAATTATTTCCTGAAGGCAAGGATGGTTTCAGCATTATCAATGGGATAGTGCTTCAAGGCACAAACCGAGACCACAATATAATTTTCAGCGAGCTGCTCAAAAAGTTTGTCCGTTTTGGAACACTGAAAAACACTGCGCCGGAATTCAAAACAAGGCTTTACGAGTCATTCCTCCAAGAGAGCAAAACAACCACAACATTCGGGCAGTTTTTCACACCGCGCAAAGTTGTTGAGGCGATTCACAAGATGGCAAAGGTTGAAGAACTGCCATCTGGCAAAGAAATTTGCGACCCGGCATCTGGTGTTGGTGGATTTATTCTCGAACAAATGGCTCGTGATTTGGATTCTCAATGGGTGTTAAAGGGAAACAAAATGGAGCCGGTGCATAATTGGCACGGCTTTGAGTTGGTTCCCAAAACTGCGATTCTAGCGAAGGCGAACGCACTGGTTCATTGTGGTGATTTGCTTGCAGACCAACCTGGCCGGGTCAAATCGTTCGCAAAATGGCTGAATGAAGTGTTTGTCTGCAAAGACAAAACGGCGCTCGGCTCGCTGGAAGATATGCCGGTTGGAAAATACGACCTCATTATTACCAATCCCCCATTTGTTGTTTCTGGTTCGGCTGACATTGGAAAACTCATCAAATCAAACAACAAACGCAAACGATACTTTGGACAGAAGTATAGCGGCGTTGAAGGATTGTTTGTGCAGTATGTCGTGCAAGCCTTGAAAAAGAATGGCGATGCTTGGATTCTCCTGCCCGAAACATTTTTCTTAAGAACCACCGACCAAACCTTACGCTCATGGATTCTCAAACACTGCGCGATTGATATTCTGGCCATTCTGCCGGAACGCACATTTTTCAACACCCCAAAGCGTGTTGTGATTACACATTTGAAGCGCCGGTCAAAAGAATTTTCCGACGATGCGCTGAAGAAGCAGCTCGCTACCGAAAAAGTGTTACTTTTCGCGGTGGGCGAAATTGGCGAGACCAGAGATGTAAAACGGCTACCAACCGTAGATGACCTCCCGCAACTTGTTGGCTGCTACACGGCGCACAAAGCTGGTGCAAAACCTGATAAGGCAATCAAACAAGCATCGTCAACGACCGGGCTTGAGTTGTTTGGAAAGAGGTCAATCAATTTGAGACACTATTGGTCAAAAGAAATCGCAAAACAAATTGGGCTGTTGGGTGCAGATGAAGACCCAGCGGCTGCGCGAACTGCACTTGATAGTAAAATGAAGAGTGTGGAGGCACTTGCGAAGGATTGGCTGTCCGCCGAATCGAAACGTTCTGTGCCACCAACGCCAAGCGGATGGAAAACAGTTTCCTTGGGCGATGAAAAATTATTTGGCATGGGCATCGGGCGGCGTGTGCTTAAAAAGGATATCTACCAGAAACGAACTGGCGTTCCGCTTTATAGTGCAAACATTCGGAAAGTTTTTGGCTTTGTTGATGCCGCAAATGCAGGAGGTTTAGAATTTGGCGGGGCATTGTGGAGCATAGATAGCGACTTTGATTGCAAGGGCGTTTCGCCGGGTGAAAAATATGCGATTACAGACCATTGTGGTCAACTCGCAATCAAGATGGCAAAAATTGATCCTGAATATCTTGGCCGACAAATAAGAACAGCCGGAATTGATTATGGGTTCAATAGAGATTTTCGGCCATCGCTTGAGGTCATGGCGACGCTTGAAATCGATTTGCCTGTAACCGACAAAGGCGAATTTGATATAGAATTGATGAGACAATGGGCGTCATACTTGGAAGAACTCGATCAAAAGCGGGAAGAGTTGGAAAAATTAATGAGCTAGGTGCTTGCGCACGACCAGCGTTTGGGTGTTAAGGCCGGATTTTGGTCAAGGGTTCACGGCTTTGGCGGAGCCGGATTTCACTGATTCAAGGT
>PLZL01000158.1:21836-22920 GCA_003152145.1 Limisphaerales bacterium | reverse complement strand
TGTCCGTTTTTTCGCGCAGGCCCAGACAACCGATTTGTCAAATGGCGGCCACGGTTGGGTGCCATGACAACCAGCCAATTTGCACAATATTTCCCACGCAAGGTGACAATCTCCATTCTCCCCGGATTCGCCAGACATCAATCGAATTACGGTTTCCAAACTCTTCTTTTCACTTTTTGTCATAACAAGTTTTTGCATCTTTTACTATTTGCACGCGCACGGCTGTAAAAGGGTAAAAGAGTCAGTCCCATATATTCTACTTCGCCGGAGTCGCCGCCGGTTTTGCGCGCGGGACGGGCGTGTGTTTTTCGACGTGGCGGGCGGTCGCCCATTCGGCGAGCCGGGCCGATTCGGAGATCGGCGTTCCGCTTGCTTTGGTCATGACGACGCGAGATTACGCCAGGCGGCAGCGTGAAACAACCCTGAAAGATTTCTGTTTAGAGACAGGCGGGACGCACTGTCCTACGTTATCATCGTCAATCAGCGTTTATCAGCGGTTAAAGTGCTTTACGTTCTCTGCGGTTAAAGTTTCCGCGTGGTTTGCGTGGTTCGCGGTCGCCGCATCCGTGTCCATCCGTGTTCATCAGCGGTTGAACTGCATTTTCCAGGTTAAAACGGATTCGTCTGGAGATTGTCAACTTGGACAGGCAGGACCGCCACCCCGGCGCCCGCTGGTTCCGGACAGACCAGGCCGAACTGCTCCCGGCTGATCCATCCCGCCGCGAATGCCGTGCGGATAAAAAAATAATTTCCCCGCGTCCGCAGCTGGCGCGCCGGTTCGCCCACGGCCAGCGTCGAAACCACTTCCGCCTCCCCTGTCGGCGTCAACAACAGCGGCGCATTTTTTTTCAGGACAAAACCGATCTGCGTCCGGCTCACCACACCGAGGTTTGCCGTCATGCTGAAAAGAAAGAATCCAAATGCCAGTGCCGCCAGCGCTTGGTGCCAGCCCGCCTTCCGCAGTCGTAAAATTCCCGGCAACGTCATCATGCCCACCGCCAGCCAGAGGCTCGCACCGGCGAGCCAGACCCACGCCTCCGGCGGCAGCCACGTTGACGCGGCCTCGAACCACTTCAATTGCGGC
>PLZL01000158.1:15057-21824 GCA_003152145.1 Limisphaerales bacterium | reverse complement strand
GCTTGCGCCGCTTTTTCAAAGGCTGCCGCCGCCTCGGGAAATTGCCCGGCCCGGCTCAACTCGACGCCCCGCGCAAAAAAGTCATTCGTCGCCGCGCGGCCGTTCAACACAACGCACGCCAGCCCCACCGCCAAGGCGGCGAAGGGCCGCCGCAGTCCAAGACGCTCCGCGAACTTTGCGAGCCACCGCCGTCGCGCCAGCGTCCTGGACTGCGCCAGCCCCCTGGCGCTTTTGACGGATTGCCGGCTTGTCCCAAAATTCAATGCCGACCTGCTCATAGCCCCTCCTCAAGTTTTTGCAGGACCTCTTCCACGTCGGATTTGAGCGCGAGACAACCGGCTTGAGTCTGTGTCGAGGCGGCGAACTGCGCGTCCGCCGCCGCAAAAATTTTCCTGATCGTTTCACCCGCGTGACTGTTTTGATCCGCGCCGTCCAGTTGTGCCAGCACGTCGGCACAGACCAATGCCTGGGGATTCGCCGCATCCTGCGGCGCGACCGCAATGCGCATCGCGTCCGCCGCATGCTGGACAAACGCCGCCGCGTCGCCGGNNGATGCGCTTCGAGAAACCGGCGGCGGCGGTCCCATTGCCAGAGCGCGAGAAAACCGATCACCGGCACGAGCTGCACACACACAAACCAGCCGCGCAACTGCAGTGGTTTCAGGTTTCCCACCGTTTTGCCCGATGTCGTCGCCAGCCCGCTCAACTTCAACGAGGCGGCGGATTTCGTTTCATCGTCGAATGCGGGCAGTTGCACCGGCAGGCTGTCGCCGACAACCGTGACCGGCAACGGAGAAATGGTCAGGTCAACATACTTCGCGGTCGCCGGGTCAAAATAACTGAACGGAATTGCAGGCGTCTCACGCACTCCATCGGTCAGCGGAATCAAGGTGTAGCCGGTGTCAGGCGGATTGTCAGCGATGATCTGCCAGTCAGGCGAGCGCGGCGGATCGGGCGGCACCATCCGCGTCAGACCGCCTTCGCCGTGGAAAGCTGCCTTGAGATGCACCGGTTCGCCCACGCGAAGCCGGTTGGTGGACAACTGCGGCGGGTCGCAAGAAAAGTTTCCAATCGAGCCGGTGAAGCCGGACAGCGCGCCTGCGACCGGCAATGGCCGGACGTTGATTTCAACCGCGTCCGAAACCAGCAGGACGTATTTCGTAGGACCGCCGGGAATGGTCACCTGTCCTTGAATGGAAATTGGCCCGCTGAATTCGCGGCCGGCGGTGAAACCCTGTGCCGAAAACTTCAACGGGCCGGCTGCAATCGGGGTCACCACCATTTCGCAGAGGAACACCGGTTTGGGCTGGCCGTTGACATTTACCACCTCGACGGATTGCCGCGTTGCCGTTTTGTCGGTCATCAAGCCGTCGCCGTTGAGCTGGATCTCGCGGAGCGCCTCGATTTCATTGCCCGGTCCCGCCGGCAGCATCACGCGCACACGGAATGGCGCGCCGAGAAAAACATTCGTCGCCGAGGATTCCAACACAAGCTGCCGCGCCGGCTTTGGGTTGGGATTCTCCGCGATCACATCCAGGCCCGCCGTCGGGATTTCCAATGGCTTGCCGTAAACGTCCACCGTGAAATTTGTGATGGCAAAGTGTCCCGTCGCAGTTGCCCGCGCCTCGTAAATGAACGATGTGAGAGGGCTGAATTTGTTCCCCAGAAACTGTGTCAACTGGCCGCGCGCATTTGGACCAAATTTCAACTCCGGCGGCGCGGCAATTTCAGCCGGCCATCGAATCGAGGATTCCGTCGCATCCACCGTCACCCGGTAAAAGGCTCTTTCGCCGGGGAGCACGGCCGGCGGATCGAATGTCGCGGTGGCAGTCACCGACGACGAGACATCCACTGCCGGCTGCGGCACTTGAAGCTGGATGAGGCTGCCTGCCGGCGGTTGCGGCGGCGTCTGCGCCTGCAGCAAAATTGGTGCGAGCAGCACAGGCAAAAACAGTGTGGAAAGGGCAAAACGCATTTCAAGATCACCAATCACGTCCTTTTTTATCTTTTGGCGGAGCGCCTTCCTTGTCGCTCATCGGCAGGCGGCGGCTGCCGTCAAGCGAAAGGCCGTCAAGGATTTGCCCCGCCGCGTCTGGCGAAAGCGGCAGTTGCATCTGGTCGCCCTCGCGCGACGGATTTTCCTTCTGGCCGGCCAGCGAGCCTGGCTGCACGTCCTCGTCGTCATTATCGCCGGCGGCGCCGGGCGGCATATTCTCCTTCGGGATGCGACCTTTGAGCTGGCTCAACAGGTCGTTCATCTGCTGGTGCTGGCCGGCCAGCGCGGAGGCCATCTGTTGCATTTTTTGCAGGCTGTCCACCAGCTTCGCGATGCGCTGCTCGACAATCTCCGCATTCCGCGCGGCGTTGGTGTCCGCGGGATTCAGCTCGGCGGCGCTCTTGAAATCATGCGCCGAGCGCCGCCATTTGCGCAGCGTGTTGCCGTGGGTTTCCATCGCCTCCTGGACGGCTTTTTCCGCGTCGTGCAATTCGTGGCGGATGCCGTGTCCCTCCAAATAGGCGGCGATCATTTTCGACAAATCATTTTCACCGAGCGCCGATTGCGCCGAACGAATGGATTCCCCGCCCGCTTTCAGAACTGCGTTGCCCCGCGCGGCAACTTTTTGGGCGTCCGGACCTTTTTTCAACAAATCGGCACCCTCGCCGAACCGTGTGTGGCCAAGGTTGTAAAGCGCCGCAGGCTGCACGCGTTCGTCCTGCGCGGCCAGCGCGGACTGGAACATTTTTTCCGCGTCAGCGAATTTGTTTGTGGCGAGCAATTTCGTTCCGGCGTTGTAAAAATCCCGTGGCGTGGCCGGCGGCGGTGCGTTCGTTGCATCGTCGGCCAGCGCGCGGCTGCAAATTGCCACCGCCAATGCCGGCGCGAATCTTATCAATGTTGCTAGCAGTTTCATGACGTTGCCGGAAAAGGTTTCCGCCGCGTGCCGGTCAAAGATTCGACGATGATGAACGCCAGCGCAACCGCCAGTGGCAGGTGAAAATGGTCCACACCGCTTTGGGCAGAATGCTGCATGCTGCCCGCGCTGTCCAGCAGATGAATCGCCGAACGGACCTTCGCCAGGNNTCGCAAATTGAATTTCCTTTCCGGCGGGCGTGCCGACGCCGATGGTGAACACCACCACACCGTTCGTCGCCAGGGATTTTGCGGCGGCCACGCCGGATTTTTCCAAATCCTCGCCATCGGTCACCAGCACGACCATTTTGCGGCGGCGGCCCTTGTCCATCGCGCGATACGCCTCGTTCAGCGCACGGCCAATGTCCGTGCCCGCAATCGGAATCGAGTCGTCATCCACGGACAGGAGGGTTTCCTCAAAAGCATCGTAATCAAATGTCAGCGGGCACTGGATGAACGCGCTGCCGGCGAACGCGACCAGGCCGACACGACCGTGGCTTTGACGCCGCACAAAATCAAGAATGGAGAATTTCGCCCGCTGCAGCCGGTCCGGCAAAACATCGGCGGCCAGCATGCTGCGCGAACAATCCAGCACGAACACCACGTCCTCGCCCAGCCACGCGTTGTTCGCCTCGACGCTGCCCCATTGCGGCCGCGCGAGCGCGAGTCCGGCGCAGGCGAACGCGAGCAGCAGTAAAATCTCCTTGAACCGCCGCCGCGCCGGGCTGTGCGACGCCGTGAGTTCCTGCACAAAATGCGGCGACGCCACCCGCGCGAGCTGTTCGTGCCGCGCGTTCGCGGCGTGCCGGTGCAACAACGCCAGCAGGACCGGCGCAACCGCCGCCAGCCAGAGCCAGCGCGGTTCGGCGAAATGGAAAGCGGCGAAGTTCATCACGGCACGCGGCGAAAACGGGTGTTCGCCAAAATCGTTTCAACCGCCAGAAATCCGAGCGCGGCGAACAGCGGCCATTCAAACAATGGCCGATAAGTCGCAAACCGCCGCTGCTTTACCTCGGATTTTTCCAGATGATCAATCTGGTTGTAAATGTTTTGCAACTCGCGCTGGTTGGTGGCGCGATAAAACTGCCCGCCGGACAGAGCGGCCATTTTTCCGAGCACGGAATAATTCGCCGGCTGGAGCAGCAGCGTGGGGATGACGCTGCCGTTCGCATCGAGTCGCAATTGTCCCGTCGCCGGATCGAACGCGGGCAGATTGCACGGCTGTTCGATGCCGATGCCGATGGCGTAGATTTTCACGCCGAGCGCGGCGGCGAGTTGCGCCGCGGGCAGGGGATCAATCTTGCCCAGATTGTTGTCACCGTCGGTCAACAAAATCATGATGCGGCTCTTGCTGTTCGGCACCGCCTTGAGCCGCTTGGCCGCGACCGCGACCGCGTCGCCGATGGCCGTGCCCAAATCCCGGATGATGCCGACGTGCAGCCGCCGGAGATTTTCAACGAGCCAGTCGTGATTGAGCGTCAGCGGGCTGGCGAGATACGGCACGCCGGAAAAAGTAATCAGGCCGATCCGGTCGTTGGGCCGCCTCTGGATGAAATCATTCAGCACGCCGGACGCGATGGCGAAGCGCGACAGTTTTTCCGCCGGTTTGCCCATGTCAATCGCCTCCATGGACCATGACAAATCCAGCACGAGCATGATGTCTATGCCCGGCGTCTCGGTCTCGACGTGATAATTGGCCAGTCGCGGCCCGGCGAGCGCGACGATGCCGAGCGCGACTGCCAGCAGGCGGAGAAAAAATAAAAATCCCCCCGCAGCAGCGCGGGCTTTTGCGCCAGCCGCCCGCGCGATGTCCGCGCTGGAAAATTGCAGCGCCGAAAGCTTGCCGGTCTTGCCGCGCAGCAGCGCATAAACCGGCAGCAGGCCGAGCAACGCCAGCAGCCACGGATATTGGAATTCAAATTCGCCGTTCATTTGGCTCATGGAGTTTGGTGGGGCGAGGCCACTGATGGGCCGCTGGATTCCGTTCCGGCTCGCGGGGACGCTCGCCCCACCAAGACACGGCGCCTCTCGGCCAAATCAACCAATTCCACAGCGCGCGTCGCGGCGTTGAATGGGGCGGTTGAACTGGCCGGAGAAAATTTCCATTCGTCACACTCTCGGAGAAAATTGGAAATCGCCTGCGCCAGTTCCGCGCCGATTTTTTCGCTGCTGGCGAGCGCGGCGGAAAATTCTGTGGTGGTGAATTCGCCGGACGGCAGTTCAAACGCTCCGATGACGTAGCGGCGCAGGATTTGCGAGACTTCGCTCAAATGCTTTCCGTCTTCGGGCTGGCGCAGCAATTTGGCCAGCGCCTCGCGCGCCACAATTTCCGGTGGCAGAATAACCACTGGATTCGGCTGAAACAACTTCCACAAAATCAAAACCGCCAGCGCGATCAGCGCGATGCCGCCGACGAGAATGCTCGTTCCTTGCTGTTCCCAAAACGTCGGCGGGATTTCGCTGTAGGGCGGTGCGAGGGGGGGAAGTGCGTTTGTTGGCGCCTGGCTGTAAAGTCGCGAGGCGGCAAATAAAATGGCAGTGAAAACAAACATCGAACATCGAACATTGAACACTGAACACTGAACGATTCCGCGTGACGCGGCCATTCGATGTTGGGCGTTCGATGTTGGACGTTCGATGTTCATCGCAACATCAGCCGCGCCTCCGGCCGCGGCGGATTTCAAAAAACCGTTGCAAAGCGGGCGCGAACGGCTGGGACGTGTTGAGCCGCAGCGTGTCCACGGCGGTGCGATTGAGCGAGCGATCCAGTTCCGCCAGCCGTTCCGCGTTGACGGCGGCGAAACGCGTGCGCACGGCGTCCCGATGCGAGTCCAGTTCCAGCAATTCGCCCGTCTCGGCGTCTTCGATGGTCACCAGGCCGGCGGCGGGCAGTTCACTTTCGCGCGGGTCGTGCAGATGCAGGCAGACAACGTCGTGCCGCGTGTTGGTGAGGCCGAGTTCTTGAATAACGTCGCGCGAACCAGCGGCATTTTGGACTGCGCCGGCAGAGCGAAGCGACGACGGCGCCTTTGCACCGGACGGAATTGCAACGCCGCTTTCCAAAGCGGTGTCGCGCTGCGCTTGCCACCGCAGTCCAAAATCGCTTTGATTGTGGGCATCGCTGTTGGTGTGCAAAAAGTCCGTGAGCAGAAACACAATCGCCCGGCGATGGAGGACGTGGTTCAAAAATCCGAGCGCGCCGGAAATGTCCGTGCCGCGACGACGCGGTTTGCACATCAGCATTTCCCGGACGATGCGCAAAATGTGCCGGCGGCCTTTGCGCGGCGGGACGAACAGCTCCACTTCGTCGGTGAAGAGCAGTAGCGCGACCTTGTCGCCGTTCTTGGCCGCGGACATGGCGAGCGTGGCGGCGATTTCAACGGCGAATTCGCGTTTGGTGCGGCTGGCGGAACCGAACGACGATGACGCGGAAATGTCCACGGCGAGGACGGCGGTGAGTTCGCGCTCCTCGCGAAAGCGTTTCACAAACGGACGGCCCATGCGATGCGTGACGTTCCAATCAATGTCGCGCACGTCGTCGCCGNNCGGGGATGTATTCGCGCAGCTCCTCAAAGTCCATGCCGCGCCCCTTGAAATGGCTCAAATACGCGCCGACCATCGTGTCGTTCGCGAGCCGGTTCGTGCGCACCTCCACGCGGCGGACGGATTCGAGAAGTTCGGTGAGGGTCATGGCGAAACCATTTATGATTTACGATTAATGATTTATGATTGTGATGGTGGCGGCGCAACACTGTTCAAATCATAAATCGTAAATCATCAATCGTAAATTCCTCACGGCACCGGCACTGCGTTAAACACTTTCTTGATGATGGCATCCGTCGTCACCGCCTGCGCCT
>PLZL01000158.1:161-15032 GCA_003152145.1 Limisphaerales bacterium | reverse complement strand
TGAAATGTTTCACGTCCAGCTTGAAGTCCTGCGGCTTGCGCGTGGCGAAAACGATTTTTACGATGTAATCGCGGATTTTTTCGTCCACGTGAATCTGGTCCACGAGCTTGCGCGTCACCAGAATTTCTTCGAGCGACACGACGGGCTTGACCGGCTGCTCCGGGCTGGTGAACGCCATGCGGTCCAGAATTTTTCGCTCCTCCGCCTCGTTCGGATAATCGAGAATCACCTTGAACATGAAGCGGTCCACCTGCGCTTCGGGCAGCGGATANNCTCTGGACTTTCGCCGGCGCGCGGTTGATTTCGTCGGCGAGGACGAAGTTGGCAAAAACCGGGCCGCGCGTGGCGTGATATTTTCCGTCCTGCGGATTGTAAATCAACGTGCCGACGATGTCCGCCGGGAGCAAATCGGGCGTGAACTGGATGCGGTGAAAACTGCCATGCACCGCCGCCGCGAGCGTGCGGACGGAAAGCGTCTTGGCGAGCCCGGGGACACCTTCGAGCAGCACGTGGCCGTTGGCGAGCAGGCCGACGAGCAGCCGGTCCACGAGTTGTTCCTGGCCGACGATGACGCGCGCGATTTCCTCACGCAGCATGCGGATCCAGGTGGAAGTCTGCGCGACTTGGTCTTTCAACGAGGTGTTCATGCCGCTTGAATTTAGGGTGCGTGGCGTGGCGACTCAAGCGCAGGCTCGGAAAATCCAGCCGCCGGCCGGATACGGTGTTCGGGGTGGACAGTGTGCCGTGACAGACGGATCGTGGCAGACAGAGCACTCAATGGTTTCCCGCCGGCGACCGTGGTGCATGTGAACCAGTAAATTCTGCAAGCTGGCAGTTGCAGCCGCGCCGGCTTTCCGTTTGCGACACTGTCAAGGCGTCTGGACGCGGTAAAACCGCAAGGCCGAGTCATTGGTAGCGACGTAACGATACGAACTGCCGGGGACGCTTGTGGTGAATGTCGCGGTCGTGTTCGTGGTCCACGGCGTATTCAACTGCGTGGTTTGGAGCAGGTGGAACGTGCTGGCCGTGCCGCTGACGCTGAAGTTGAGCAACACCTGTTTGTTGGTCAACACCGGCTCGCCCAAAACGATGACGGGATTGGGATTGGCAATGGCGTTCACCAGTTTAAACGGTCCCCAGCCCAACGGGAATTGCGTGAACAGCACCGGCGCGGCTGCGAGGGCGTAATTGCCCGCCTGTGTGGGTGTGAAGGTGAAATTGGTTGAGGCGGTTGCATTAGTGGCCATGCCGACGACCTGCTGGACGTTCGTCACCACGATGTTTTCAAGGCACCAGCCCACAATGGGATCGTTTCCAGTAAAGTAACTGCCGCCAGTGAAGGCATAATTGAAGCGCACCAGCGTCAACTGGCCGACATAATTGGACAGGGAATACGAATGCGCGGTGAACGTGGTTTCACATTGCGACGGGCTGCCTTTGCCATCGAAGCACCCGGCTTCCGCAAAAAGGTTCTGCCAGTTCGCGCCGCCATCCGTGGATACCTGCACGTATGCCGTTTCGTTGGTCGTTGCATAACCCAGCAGGCTCTTGAACGAAAACACCGTATTGGTCGCCGGCAAAAGTAATTCGTTCAACTGCAGGAATTGCGACACGGGATTGATGTGGCACAGATGGAAACATTTGCCGGAGCCGGTCGGCGGATTGGTGATGACCGGATAGACCGGCGCCGGTGTGATTGTGAAATTCGCCAGGCCGCTGGTGGCCTTGTCCGTGAGATTTCCGTTGGTGGCTTGTGCCGCAAGCCACTGGTAACCGGTGGTGTTGGGATTGGCGATCGGCACACAAGTGTAGGAGTTGCCGGTGTTGAGATAGGGCGTGTTCGTGCCAACGACGACGGTGGCGACATAATCCGTTCCCGGCACGGAAGAATCAAACAACGTCACGTTGTAGGTGAAGCCGATGATGCTGCCACCGGGCACCATGATGTTGGTTACGGTGACGCTATAGACCGTGTCCATGCCGCTGAACGGAAAAGTTGTCCCCGAGCTGCCCGCGTCCAGGCCCATCGGCACCCAGACGACGGTGTTTTCGCCGAAACCGTTTGTGTTCACCTGCAACGACACTGCTACGCTCACGCCGTTGCTTTGCATGCTGACCGTTGCCGCACTCAAGTCCGCATTCGACAGCGCGAACGACCATTGGGGAAAGACGAGTTGGTAGGGCACGAAACCGGCCGGCGGCCAGGAGACAAACCGCTGGCTCGTGGCTGGGCGCGGACCGCCATAATTTGCGTCAAAAACCCAGGTCGCATTCGCCGCCTTAAAGCCGCCTTCCGCAGGCACGTCGCCGGCAGCCATCACCTGGGTTTGCGGATAGAGAATCCAGCGGCGGTGGCCGGCGGCGGTGTTGTTCGTGCCATAGTCCCGGATGTAGCCCGTGATGGCGTCCGGGCCATCGTAACCCAGGGCGAGATTCGAGTTGGCCGCGGCGTTGGTGCCGGAAATGGTGAAGCAACTCCACGTGTTCGATATGCCGGTATGCTGAAGCTTGTTGTTGGCTGACATGATGAGCGCTGCGGCCTGGTCTTGCGTGGACTCATTTGAAGAAAAGGTGACCGCGGCCGGAATTCCGGCCATCGCGCGAAACCAATTGATCCGGCGCAACGTCGCGTTTTGAAAGGCGGCGGAATTGGTGCCCGGTGTGCAGGACGCCGTGACCGCCGTGGAATTCATGGCGATACCATCGGAGGAGGCATACACGGCATTGTAAAATTCCCGCACCTGCTCGCGCGCGCCCGCATTGACGTTAAAACTGCCGGTGACATCCAAGGGGTGCGGCCCGCGGCCCGGCAAACCCGAAACATCCGCCGGCGCCTTCGGCGCGTCGCCCAAGTCCGGCGATGGCAACGAACTGGCAACCGGCGCGGTTTGTGAAAAAGCAGGCGGCGCAAACAGGGCTGCGGAACTGATAATTGTGATGAGCAACAAGATTTTCGCATGTTGCATAAAATTCATTCGGACTTGGCGCGGTTCTGAACAAAAAGCTTTAAACAGAGTAGCCAAAACCTATACCCCCATGCTGGAAAGTCAAAAAAACAGATTGGTCTGGCGTCGCCGAAGTCGCGGTCGCCGGAAGCCCCGCCCCGCCAACGGTAAATACAGCATTAACTTGAATTCCAGATTGGTTCGCGTCATGCTCACCCTGCTCCGTGGGTGAAATATGAAGCCGAATGACTTTTCCAATGCGCGGGTGCTCGTCACCGGCGGCGCGGGCTTTATCGGCAGCGCGCTCGTCTGGGCGTTGAACCGGCGCGGCTGTGACGACATCGTGGTTTGCGACCGGCTCGGCGCCGATGAGAAGTGGCGCAATCTCGCGCCGTTGCGCTTCGCCGAATACGTCGAGGCGGATGACCTGCGCTTGCGCCTGCAGAGCGGTGTGTTGGGGAAATTCGATCTGGTGCTGCACTTGGGTGCGTGTTCGTCCACGACCGAACGCGACGCGAGTTGTCTCTTTCGCAACAATTTTGAATTCACCCGGGACCTCGCCGATTGGTCGCTGGCGAAAAATGTCCGCTTCGTCTATGCGTCTTCCGCCGCGACTTACGGCGACGGCTCGGCGGGCATGGACGACGACGATTCCAAGCTCGACACGCTGCGCCCGCTCAACATGTATGGCTACTCGAAGCATCTGTTCGATTTGCACGCCAGGCGCGCAGGGTTTCTGGACGACATCGTCGGCCTGAAATACTTCAACGTCTTCGGCCCGAACGAGGACCACAAAGCCGACATGCGTTCGCTCGTCCACAAAAGTTTCGCGCAGGTGCAAAATGAAAACGTGATCCGCCTGTTCAAAAGTTACCGGAAGGATTTCCGCGACGGCGAGCAGAAGCGCGATTTTCTTTACGTCAAGGACGCCGTGGCGATGACCTTGCATCTGGCCGCGACCAAAAAGGCCGGCGGACTTTTCAACATCGGCAGCGGCGCGGCGCGGACGTGGATTGACCTGGCGAATTCGGTTTTCGCCGCGCTGAACAAAAAGCCGAAAATCGAATTCATCGAAATGCCGGAAGCGATTCGCGACAAGTATCAATACTTCACACAGGCGGACATTGCGCGTTTGCGCGCCGCCGGTTACAAAGCGCCGGTCACGTCGCTCGAAGAGGCGGTGAAAGATTACGTCCGCAATTATCTCGCGCCGGACAGGCGGCTCGACCCGGCGATGGCGTGAATATTTGTAGGAGCCGAGGTAACGAGGCTCTGACCGAATTCCGACATTCGATTTGCGGGGCGCAATCGAAAACGATGAGCCTCCTCACGTCGGCTATTACGGTGAACAAGATAAAATTTACCACAACGTTACTTGCCGGCACTCGCGGTTTGCGGGCATTCTTTCCCGCCATGAAAAGCAGTATTTTCATCCGTTTCGGGCTGATTGCGTTGGTTGCGTTCAGCTTTCAACGGGTCTTCGCCGACGATTTTGACGCCACGACCGAAACCGTTGGCCCGACGACGAACGGCTTGGTCACGCCGGCCAACCAGCTTGTCGCGCCCGCCGGATTTCAGATTGAACTCCCGCGGGTCAGGCCAAACGCGCTCGCATTAAGCCCCAATGGAAAAATTCTCGTGACCGCGGGGCTGACGCGTGAGCTTATCGCCGTCAATCCGGCGACTGGAAATATTTTGCAGCACGTCCCGTTTCCAGCGGACAAGGCGCAACCGATGCCGGCGCTGGCTGACGGCGTTATCAGCACGAATCAACACGCGAAATTGAGTTTCACCGGCCTCGCCTTTTCCCCCGACGGCTCGCGGATTTACCTTTCCAACGTCAACGGCGACATCAAGGTTTTCGGCGTCGGAAAAGGCGGTGAAATTTTGCCGCTGTTTTCAATGGGCTTGCCAGGCGTGAAAGCATCCCGCCGCACGAATGACATTCCCGCCGGCATCGCCGTTTCGCGCGACGGCAAAAAACTTTATGTCGCGGGCAACCTTTCCAACCGCCTCATCGAGCTCGACGCAGCCACCGGAAAGGTTTTGCGGATGTGGGACGTTGGCGTCGCTCCGTTTGACGTGGCGCTCTGCAAAAATAAAATCTACGTCAGCAATTGGGGCGGACGCCGCCCGGACGCAGACGGCTTGACCGGCCCGGCGGGATTGGGCACGCGCGTGCGGGTGGACGACCGCTCCATCGCCAGCGAAGGCTCGGTGTCGGTAATTGATCTGGCTGCCGGGAGCGCCGGCATCTTGCCGGCGAGTGGCTTGTCCAAACCCGCCGCCGGGACGGCGGCGCTCCCAGCAGGCGAAATTGTGACCGGTCTGCACGCCGGCGCGCTGGCGTTGTCGCCGAACGGGAAATTCCTCGTCGTCGCCAACTCGGGCAGCGACACGTTGAGCGTGATTGACACGCGCACGGACAAAATCGTGGAAACGATTTGCGCGCGGCAGCATCCGGCGGATTTGTTTGGCGCGCAGCCCGACGCGCTCGCGTTCGACAAATCCGGCAAGACGCTTTTTGTCTGCAACGGCACGCAAAACGCCGTGGCCGTCTTTCAATTCAAACCGGGCGCGTCGAAACTGCTCGGCCTGATTCCCGCCGGCTGGTTTCCCGCCGGAATCGCGTTCGACGCGCGTGACAAAAAACTTTGCGTCGCCAATCTCAAGGACATTTCCGCAAAAATGGAAACGGCCAAAAGAGGATTGGGAAAAGGTTCCGGTTTCAACACGAAGCAATACCGCGGCTCGCTCTCGCTCATTCCCGTGCCGTCGAAACGCGAATTGGAAAAATTCACGCAAGCCGCACTGGCAGACTTGCGTTATCCGCTTTTGGAACAGGCCAAATTGCCGCCGCGCGAAGACCGGCCGGCCCAGCCGGTCCCCGAACGCGCAGGCGAGCCCAGCGTTTTTCAGCACGTCATTTACATCATCAAGGAAAACCGCACCTACGACCAGGTGCTCGGCGACGTGACCAGCGGTAACGGCAGCGCTGACTTGTGCGTTTTCGGCGAGCGCGTCACGCCGAACCAGCACAAGCTCGTCCGTGATTTCACGCTGCTGGACAACACCTATTGCTGCAGTATTTTGAGCGCCGACGGCCATCAATGGGCGGACACGGGCATCGCGACGGATTATGTCGAGCGCGAATTTGCCGGCTGGCCGCGTAGCTATCCCAGCGGCGGATTCGGTGAAGGCGGCAAGGACGCACTGGCCTATTCGCCGGCGGGTTTCATCTGGAACGACGCGCTGGCGCACGGAAAAACGGTTGCGGATTTCGGTGAATTCACCACCGACGCGAAACATTGGAAAAGCTCCTGGAGCACCAACGTCACTTTTCTCGACGCCTACCGTGATTTCGTTGGCGGCTCGAATGCCATTGCCTATGCCTGCGAGCCGGACATCGAGGCGCTGCGGCCCTGCATCGTGACGAACACAGTTGGCTGGGACTTGTCCGTGCCGGACGTGTGGCGCGCGGCGCAATTCATCAAATCACTGAAACAATTCGAAGCGGCGGACAATCTGCCGAACCTTGTCATCCTCTGGCTGCCCAACGACCACACGAGCGCGGCAAAAACCAACTACCCCACGCCCGGGGCGATGGTGGCCGACAACGACCTCGCAATGGGCCAGGTCGTCGAGGCCGTGAGCCATTCCAGATTCTGGACGAACACCTGCATCTTCGCCGTCGAGGACGACCCGCAGGACGGCTGGGACCACGTCAGCGGCTACCGCACGACAGCCTACGTGGCCAGCGCCTACACCCGGCGCGGCGCGGTCGTCCACACGCAATACAACCAAACCAGCCTGCTCCGCACGATGGAGCTGATGCTCGGCCTGCCGCCGATGAACCAGATGGACGCCACCGCCACGCCGATGTTTGATTGCTTCACCAACCAGCCGGACTTCACCGCTTTCGATGCCGTGACCAACAACGTGCTGCTGGATGAAATGAATCCGTTGCCGAAGAAAATCCAAGACCCGCAATTGCGCAAGGACGCGATGGCCTCCGCAAAACTGCCGCTGGACAAGGCAGACCAATGCCCGGAGGACGTGTTCAACCGCATCCTCTGGCGCGCGATGAAAGGTCCGCAAACGCCTTATCCCGAATGGGCGGTGAAGACTGTGGATGAGGATTGAATCAGTGTAAAAGTCAGAGTAATCTCGAACGAACAAATCCGATGGCTGAAAACACGACACCTCGTTCTAGCAAAGCGCCAGTGCTTGTTTTCATCGCCGTTTTTATCCCTGTGTTTTTATTCGTGGTTGTAACCGCCACAATTGTCACTTTTATATTGCCGGAATCGTTTGCAGGCACGGCTCGTGTCAGGGTTGAAACAAATAGTGCGACTGAATTTGAGATCATGAAATCCCAAGCCGTTCTTGGCCCGGCGATCGCCAAACTGAACCTTGATGTCGAGTGGGGTAAAAAATACAACGGCAGTGCACCGCTCAAAACCGAGGCCACGATGCAGCTGGTCAGGCAACGCATGAGCCTTGTCCCGGAGCGCAACACCAACGTGGTTGATATTACCGTTTACAGCGAGGATCGGAATGAAGCCGCCCAAATTGCAAATGCGATTGCTGATTCTTACAACGCATACCGTCATCCGGCAGCAACGGATGATTCCAGGGTGTCCGTAATTGTTGACAGGGCAACGCCCGGTCACGCGCCTGTAAGACCAAACAAACCATTGAACATAACGCTGGGAGCGTTGATGGGAATCCTCTTGGGTTCGATTATCGGGGGAGCAAGCGCGGGCTTCGTTTCGTTGTTCGGGCGCAAGGCCAAATAAATAGTGCTATTGGCACAAAGCATCGCCAGTTAATTTCCCGTGAACAGATAGTCCAAATCGGTGGCGGTTAGGTTGCGGGCGATGAAAGGCCCGCAAACGCCCTATCCCGAATGGGCGGTGAAGGCCGTGGATGAGGATTGAGACACGTGTTACACACCAATTTGGGTCGGCCCCGGCTTTAGCAATTCAAGGCAAGCTTTGGTTCCCCGAATTTCCCGTTTGACGAATTCCCCTATAGACGCTTCGTCCACGGAAGGTGCGGCTTTTGCGTCACTGATTTTCCGCATAGCGCGAAACATTTCCTCAAAATCTGAATATACTTGTTCTTTGCAATCCTTGCGATTTTTCTCGATTCCCTTTTCGAACATACCCCAATAGTATTCGATGTTCCAAGACTGCACGTCCCACATGGTGTCCTTAGGGATTGCTCCTATTTTGATGAATGTTCCAAGCTCTTCAAAAAAATTAGCAATATGTTCACAGGCCCCGTCAAATTCTCGGTGACCTCTTTTCCACTGATTACACACTTCATGCCGGACACGCTGCATGGCTTCTGAATGCCATCGCTCTTGAAATGTGCAAACCGCTTGCACAACGTGAGACATCGCTTCAATTTCCGTCTGTCTCGTCTGAAGTTTCACCTGCTTCGCAATGAAGAATACCTGCCAAACAATGAGGACAAGTGTAGCGGCTACGACAACAAACTGCCCAAATGCCCACAACCATTCCGAACCAATTCCCCAATAATGACTTTGCATAACCTGCGCGACTTCATTTGTCATAAAAAATGCTAGGTAACTCAATCATACGCCATCGTGGCCTGACAACGAGAACAGAGCCACGCCGGAACGGTGATGTCAATCGAGAATGGGGAACTGAAGCGGCCAACCGGCGTTAGTTCCAGCGCGGTGTCTCAATTAGATAAATCATCCAAACCTTTCTGCCGGGCTGCTTCGGCGTTCTTCCGGGCGTCGGCCTCACCATACTTATTGATGGAGAAAACTCGGATGCGGCGAGCGCCTCTGCGATCTGTCCATGTAGCACGCCAAAAATCATATTCAAACCCTTTAACTTTCTGCGTGACACGAGTGACACCGACGACACCGCTTCGACTCTTCCGCCGCTCGATTTGAGCAAAAGCGACGCGCGTGATGACCGGGAACGAACTCCGAATCTCCCTCCAGCGCTTAATTGCTGATGCCAGTGCTTCAGCCTCACTCTTTTTCGCCCCGAAAAAGAAATATTCTTGTGTCTTCTTCTTGCCGTGCGAGATGACAATCCTGAAACGAGTGCCTTCCTTGCCGAGTTCTTCTCGGTAAAGTCCCGGAAATCCTGATAAGTGTCTGACATTCATGTGCTCAATGATGCTTAACAGATATTCAGCCAGACGGCGGTCTGGCCTGATTCTGGAAGCAAACGGGTTGCTTTCCAATTCATGTCGTTAGCATTCGCCTGCCTGCGGGCAAGGTCAAGTTTGATGTTTGGCCGACGGGAATGGTTCGAATCCCTTCGTTCGCTCCATCGGATCCCACGCGTTGCTCCGGCAAAACCCGGGTAGTGGCCTAATTTGAATTTCAAACTTGCAAGCGGAGCGCGAGTTGTCACAACTCGCAGCATGTCCGCACCGTCGAGCCGCTGCGGATTTGGGACAATCCGCGCTCCAAGCCAAATTAGGACACTACCAAAACCTGCTTGATTTTACCCGGACTTGAACGATTATCTTGTTTATGCCGTTGCCCAACCAGCCCGTTACATTGAATGTCGAACAGATTGGCGAATTGAACAGAAAACTCTCCACCCTGCGCCACGACGTGAACAACGGCCTCGCGCTGGTGATTGCCGCCGCGGAAATCATCCGCCGCAAACCGGAGTCCGCCGAACGGATGTGGAACGGGCTGACGGATAAACCGCACCAGATCGCCGAGTCTGTCGCGCAATTCTCGCGCGAATTGGAAACGGCGCTGGGCATCACGCGGCCTTGATGCCGCGAGCGGGTGAAAAGTTCAAAAGACGACGACGCCGGGCACGTGCGTTTCATTTTTGATTCCAACGGATCTTCCCGCTCCGCGCGCCGTTGAATATCATCTGAACGGCAGGACGGTGTAACTGGCCGCGCCGGTTTTCCGTCTGAAATCAGGCCATGAAACAAGCGAAAATTCTCGTGTCCATCAGCGTCGCCGTTTTCTGCGCGGCGATTGCTCCGGCTCAAAATCAGCCGCAGCGTCCGCAGGCGTTCGCGGCGGGCGGGCGGTTTTTCCCCGCGCTCAACCGCGTGCTCACGGAGGAACAGCGTCAATCGCTGCGCGCCGCCCTCGAACTGCAGCGCGACAAAATGCCGCCGCTGGAGGAAAAGTTGCGCGCGTCGCACCACGCCCTGCTCGACGCGGCGGTCGGCGGGAAGTTCGACGAGAACCTCGTCCGCCAGAGCGCGGAGGCATCCGCCGGGGCGGAGGCGGAACTGGCCGTGATTTATGCCCGGGCGCTCTCACAAATGCAGCCGCCGCTGACGGCGCAGCAGGTCCGGCAATTGAAAAATTTCCAACCCGGCCAGATTCAGCCGCAGTCCGGGCCGGCGGCGGAATCCGCTCCGGAAAAACATCTGGAACTCCCCCCGCCACTGCCGCGCGACACGAATGATTTGCCCGTGATTAAATGAGAAGTTGAATGCTGGATTGTTGGATTTATGGATAAGTGGATTAGTGTCCCAACAATCCATTCATCCAAAAATCCGTCAATCCAACCTTCTGCCGGCGGCTTTTGGCTTTAGCCGCGGAAAAAGGTCTGGCAGACTCGCGTGCGATGGAACGAACCGAAGCGGAGTTGATTGCCGCGGTGCTGAAAGGCGACAGCGCCAGTTTCGAGCCGTTGGTTCAGAAATACTCGCCGCGCGTCTTCGCGACCGCACGCCGCTACGCGCGCCGCGAAAGCGAGGTCGAGGACATCGCGCAGGAGGTCTGGCTCAAGGCGTTCGAAAAGCTCAAAAGCTTCCGGGGCGAGGCGCCGTTCGANNTTCGTCACCGCGCCGGAAACCGCGAGTGAAAATGCGGACGCGGCCAGATTGCTCATTGGACGCGTTCTGGAGCGGCTTTCGCCGCCGGCGCGGCTGGTCATCACGCTGCTGGAAATCGAAGACCGCTCGGTGAAGGAAATTTCCGCGCTCACCGGCTGGTCGGTGCCGCTGGTGAAGGTCCGCGCCTTCCGCGCGCGCGCCGAGATGCGGAAAATTGTTTCTAAAATGGCAACGGACAAGTATTTGTAACCCCATGCGGCAAGGCTGCGTCTAAAAAATGGAGCGCATATGAAACTCGCTGAACTGCAAAAAAAGTTGATCGCCGCCGCCCGTGCAAACGTGCCGGGCGACCATGTGCCGTATGCCTTTGAGAAGCGCGTGACGGCGCTGCTCGTGTCCCGCGTCGCGCCGCAAAATCTGGATTGGTGGGTGCGCGGACTCTGGCGCGCGGCGGTGTCNNCCGACCTCTCGCAGGATTTTGAGAACACGCTGCTGGCTTCCGTTGACCAGGGCGATCAAACCCCGTGAACTCCTGGAAAGTCATTCTGGCCACGATCGTGATTTTCGGCACGGGCGTGATGACCGGCGGACTGCTCGTCAGCCACGTTGACCATTCGCATTCCAGAAATCTGCGCCGCGTGGAGGCGACATTGCCCGCCGTTAATTCAGTTTCACAAACCAACGGCCAGGGCCAGCAAGCGTCCAGACAGCCGCGCCTGCCGGAAATGTTGAGCAGGCAATTTTTGCAGCGGCTCGATGCCGATTTGCATCTGGCGCCGGATCAGCGCGAGGCCATCCAAAAAATCATCACCGACAGCCAGAACTTGATGCACAAGACGATACTGGACACCCGGCTGGAAATCCGCGAGCAACTCACGCCGGAACAGCGGAGTCAATTTGATGAACTGGTGAAACGGCCGAGCCACCGGACGCCCAATTCCACCAACGCGCCGCCGGTTTTGCCGCTGGCCAATGCCCCTGCCGCCACCCCCACGAACGCTCCGGGCGCCTGATTTTACTCCCCATCCAGCAGGGCGCGGATTTCCTTGCGCAGTTGTTTGGTGACGGAATCCACCGACCGGTTGGCGTCCACGATGGTGAAGTCGTAGGTCTTTTGCAGGCGCCGGAACGCGGCCTGCATCGCGGCCTGATATTTCACAAAGCTGTCAAACATGTCGCGCGACAGGCCGAGGTCCATGCCGCTTTCCCAATAGTCGAGCGCCGCGCTTTTGGAGAGATTGCGCTGCACCAGTTCCTCCGGTTCCAGCGAGAGATAGAACACCGCGTCCGGCTCCAGCGCGATGCCATAAAGATTTTTCAGCCACGCCTCGTCCATGCCGCGCACCAGGTCGCGCGCCATGAGCGTGTAAATGTAGCGGTCGGCCAGCACGATGAAACCCGCCTTGAGCGCGGGCAGGATGATGTTTTCCAACTGGTCGGCGAAATCCGTCGCGTAAAACAAACTCAAGGTTGTCCGGCTCAAAATGTTCCCTTCCTGCGCCTTTTCGAGTTCGGAACTGACGAGCGTGGAGCGCTTCAAGCCGACCTGCACCGTCGCATGGCCGCAGGTTTCGAGCCAGTCCACCAGCCGCGCGATCTGCGTCGAACGGCCGGACCCGTCCGCGCCTTCCATCACGATCAGTTTGCCCGCGAGTTCTTCAAGTTTGACGCGCGGGATGCCGTGGCCAAAAAACTTGCGGCATTTTTTCGCCGGGGCGGAATCGGTTTTCATGCGGCCATGTCCTCCTCGGCTTCTTTCGCCGGGTCCAGCGGGAAAGCCGGCGGCAGCGGGAGCGGGCTGCGGCGTTTGAATTTTGCCAGATCAATCTTTTCGCCCACAACCTTGCGCAGGAGCGCCTGCTGCTTCTCGACGTTCTGGTTGGCGTCCATGCCCATGAAATTGAATTCGCGGCTCATCGCCATGTATTGCTCCAGGATGCGGCCCTGAAAAATCCGGAAACTTTCATACGGATCACTCGACAGCCGCAAATCCATGCCAGCCTCGAAGAATTTCAACTTGGGCCTGCCTTCGAGAATCCGGTTCAGCGATACCTCCAGATCCGCCTTGAAAAAGAACGTGAGGTCGGGCTGCGCCGCGAAATTGTAAACGCCGCGCACCCAGTCCGGCGGGCAGCCGCGCGTCACGTCGCGCGCAAACGCCGTGAAAATGTAGCGGTCGCACAACACAATGTAGCCCGCGCGCAACAGCGGCAGCAAGTGGCGTTCGTAGCGGTCGGCAAAATCCGTCGCATGAATGAGGCTGAAGGTCGTCGGCGTGAGCAGTTCGCGCTTCTTGCCCTTGCTCGTGGCGGATTTCACCAGCTCGGAAGAGTTCCAACTGCTGAAATAAACCTTGATGCCCTCGCCTTCGAGCCAGCGCTTGAGCAGGTAAATCTGCGTGGACTTGCCGGAGCCATCAAGCCCCTCGACGGCGATGAGCCGCCCCGGAAAATTCAGTTCCGCAAATGTTTTCATAATTCACGCCCAGCGTGTTTGTTGATTCTACACAAGCCGCCGCCGGTCACAAGCGCAAGTTGATGCCGCGTGTTCATACCATGCCGTTCCTTGTTTGCATTGTTACATTCCGGTAAATTAAACCTTCTTGTGAAAAAAATCACAAATTCAACTTGCCCCGGTTTTCCACGCCGATTACCTTGTTGTGGCGCCCCTTTCAGGGCGCGCTGTGTTTATGCGAACCGAAACCGAAATCGGCTACAACTCGAAGATCGAAGGCGACGTCATCGTGACGCGGGTGGATGCTGCATTGAACTGGTTCCGCAAAAACTCCGTCTGGCCGATGCCGATGGGCCTGGCCTGCTGCGCCATTGAATTGATGGCCGCCGGTGCCAGCCGGTTCGATATTTCCCGCTTTGGCTCCGAGGTCATGCGGTTTTCCCCCCGCCAGTCGGATTGCATGATCGTGGCCGGCACCGTCACCTACAAAATGGCCGGCGCGGTGAAGCGCATTTACGACCAGATGCCCGAACCGAGATGGGTCATCGCCATGGGTGCCTGCGCCTCCACCGGCGGCATGTATCGCAGTTACGCCGTGCTGCAGGGCGTGGACAACATAATTCCCGTGGACATTTACATTTCCGGCTGCCCGCCGCGACCCGAAGCCGTGCTCGACGCGCTGATAAAATTGCAGGCCAAAATCAGCACGCAGCCGGTTTTGGAGAACCTCATGGCCGTCAAAGCGCTCAAACATCAAACCGCCTAAATTTTTCAACCACGGATGAACACGGATGAACACGGATTTTTTTCGCTGGTAGGGCGCGCCACTCCGTGCGCGCCGTTTGATTGCAGTCGGCGTCTCGGCGGGCGGAGGACTGCCCGCCCTACCATCCGTGTCTATCTGTGTCCATCCGTGGTTAATTTTTTTGAACTGTGACAGCGTTGGAACAAGCCCAAAAAATCAAAGCCAAGTTCGGCGATTTAATCTCCGAACCGACAGAATTTCGTGGCGAAATCACGCTTAAGGTCGCCGACGCCGAAAAAATCGCCGACGTCTGCCGCTACGCGAAAAACGATCTGGATTTCAACTACCTCGTGGACATCAGCAGCGTGGACAATTACGGCGACGACCCGCGCTGGACGGTGGTTTATCATTTGCGCGGACTCCGGCATGGCGGCGAATTGCGCATCAAAACCGATGTGAGCGAGGAAAAATCCGAGTTGCCGACCATCACGACTGTCTGGAAGACCGCCAATTGGCACGAGCGCGAGATTTACGACATGATGGGCGTCTGTTTCAGCGGTCATCCTGACTTGCGCCGGATTTTGATGTGGGAAGGCTATCCTTATTTTCCGTTGCGCAAGGATTTTCCGCTGGCGGGCAAACCGAGCGACTTGCCCGGAGTCGCTTTCACGAGACCGGCTCCGCTCGAAGGCGGGCCGTTTGTGACGATTCCCAGCGTCGGCGATGCGGTTGGCCGCGAACCGCGCGTGCGAACACCGGAAGAATAATTTTCATGGCCACCGTTCAAGACATCGAAATTCCCGATTCCGCCGCGCGATCAGCGCAGGCGGCGGAAGAGCTTCCTGATATTCAAGACGAGCGCATGGTCTTGAACATGGGGCCGTCGCATCCGGCCACGCACGGCGTGTTGCGCATCGT
>PLZL01000158.1:0-138 GCA_003152145.1 Limisphaerales bacterium | reverse complement strand
CCCAGTTCATCCCCTACACGGACCGACTGGATTATCTCGCGCCACTGGCGAACAACGTCGCCTACGCTCTCGCTGTCGAAAAACTCCTTGGCATCCACGATAAACTGCCGCCTCGCTGCCAATACATCCGCGTGATGG
>PLZL01000362.1 GCA_003152145.1 Limisphaerales bacterium | reverse complement strand
GCTCTGGCGAACGGTAGAAAATCTGTGCAAACGCCTCGACTTCGCTCCAGTGATAAACCTGCGCTTGATCCAGTTCGTGTTTCAACGTCTCCAGCTTCGCCGGGTCTGATTCCGCCTGAAGATGGGTCTTGTCGAAATACGGCTTGAAAGCCCGGAAGATATTCTCGGCGTCGTTGACGAAATCGAGGATGAACGGGGCGTCTTTTCCTGGAATCATCCGGTTTAATCGCGAGAGCGTCTGCACCGCCTGCACTCCGTCGAGCCGTTTGTCCACATACATCGTATGCAACAACGGCTGATCGAAACCGGTCTGATATTTATTCGCAACGAGCAACACCTGGTAATCAGACGAGTCAAATCGTTCGGGAAGCTGCTTCTCGCTGATGGGTTTGCCGTTCACCACGTCCAGATTCATCCCCGGCTCGGTATATTCCGCTTGGGTTTCCGGGTCGGTGACTGTGCCACTGAACGCCACGAGCGAATGGATGTCCGTATAATTGTTTTCTGCGATGTAGCGGTCAAACGCCAGCTTGTAACGCACCGCATGAAGCCGGGATGACGTGACCACCATCGCCTTGGCGCGTCCGCCGATCCGGGCCTTAACACTGCGCCGGAAATGTTCCACCATCACTTCGGTTTTCTGTTCAATGTTGTGCGGATGCAGGCTCATGAACTTGGCCAACACTCGCGCCGCCTTTTTCTTGGGCAGATTCGGGTCGTCTTCAATGGCCTTCAACAACTTGAAATACGTTGCGTAAGTGGTGTAGTTCGTGAGCACGTCGAGGATAAAACCTTCTTCGATGGCCTGCCGCATACTGTAGATGTGAAATGCCTCCGGCTTGCCGCTCGCGCCTCTAGTGCCGAAAAGTTCAATCGTCTTCCCCTTGGGTGTGGCGGTGAAAGCGAAGAAACTCAAGTTCGGCTGCCGCCCGCGCGACTGCATGACCTGATTCAACTGGTCTTCCCAATCGGCTTCGCCTTCTTCCGATTCAGTGACAGCTCCGCCGAGAATCGCTTTTAATTCGCGCGCCGTTTCGCCGCTCTGGCTGGAATGCGCCTCGTCCACAATCACCGCGTATTTCCGCGCCGCGATGGCGGCTTCCCATTCCTTTGCCTGCTTCTTTTCCTCATCGGTCGCCTTCTNNATGCGCCGGTCGGTGATGACGATGACGCAATCGAAAATCTTTTGGTCGCTATCGTTGTGGAGGCTGGCGAGCCGGTGCGACAGCCATGAAATGCTGTTCGTCTTGCCGCTGCCGGCGGAATGTTGGATTAAATAATTGCTGTCCGTGCCGCCACGCCGCGTTGCGGCCACGACCTTGCGCACCGCGTCAAGTTGATGATAACGCGGGAAGATCATCGTTTCCTTGACCACAATCCGTTTGCCGCCAGTGCCGTCGTCCACCTTCTGCTCTTTCTTTTCGATGAACATGAAGTGGCCGAGAATATCGAGGAAACTGTCGAACTGAAGCACGTCCTCCCAAAAATAACCCGTGCGATAACCGGACTCATGCTGCGGATTGCCCGCGCCGCATTGAATTGCGCCCGGATGACTCCCCCGGTTGAACGGCAGAAAATTCGTCACCTCATTCCGCAATTGCGTCGTCATGTAGACTTCATCCGGGTCGGCGGCAAAATGGACGAGCGCGCGGTTCTTAAACTGAAACAGCGGAGCGCGCGGATCGCGGTCGGTCTGATACTGTTTCACCGCGTGACGCCAGTTCTGGCCCGTGCCCGGATTCTTCAACTCACACGTTGCCACCGGCAGACCATTGACCGCGAAAACCAAATCCATCGTGTCATGCCTGCCCGGATGACAAAGCACCTGCCGCGTCACCGTCAATTTATTTTTGCCATATAACTCCAACACTTCGTAATTCAAGCCGTGCGCCGGCTTGAAATGCGCCAGTCGGAACGTCTTGCCGTAGAATTTGAAGCCATGCCGCAGCACATGCAGCGTGCCTTTGAGTTCAAGCTCCTTGACCAGCGTGTTGACGAGCAGGCTTTCCAATCCAGTTTCGTGGAGTGCCTTCATTTCGTCCCATAGCTTGGATTGGGTTTCTTGAAGAAAAGCGAAGATGAGCGCCGGGAAAAGCGCCCGCTCCTGATCCCATTCCGCGTTCGTGCCGGAATGCCAGCCGCCCTTCGTCAGCAGGATTTCCTCGACGTAGGTCTCAAAGACGCGTTCAGTGGTTTGGCTCATGGTTGCGGTCCAAGGATGAACCGCGCTCGCTCATGGCGCAGCATTTCAAACGGGCTCATGCACTTGACGCCAACGCCAATGCACGCGTTGGGAATCTTGATCTTTTTGGTCGAAGCTGCGGCGACCTCATGAGTCACTACTACATGACTGTGAGCCAGCGCGTGAGCCACAAGGTAGAAATCGGCCACCTGCAGGAATGTGCTCACCGCTGCCGGTTCATAGTTTTGCCCTGTGGCCCAACTGCTCACCTTGGCCAGGGCCGGCAGGATTGCAGCGTCGGGTTTGAGAAAAAAACCGTCGCCACGGTTTGCGGCCCAGCCTGCAAGTTCATCAGCACCTGCCTCGATTTCATCGCCAACCTTCTCCGTGCTAAAAACCAACCTTTTCGCATTTGAGGCAATCAACCAGTCCCAGAAGGCAGGACAGAAATCCAAACCGTAGTGCAGGTTCTTGGCCTGAATAAAGACGTCGGAATCCAGCAGGTAACTCATGGAACGCCCACCCCCAGGCTGCGCCCCAATTCCTTGAACGTCGAATGCTTCGCGAAGCCGAGCATCCGGAAAGCATCGTTGTAGCGGGTTTGCCCTTCCAGCGTGCTTGTGACCAGCGCCGCCGCGAACCGTTTGCTCACGCGCGCGGCCTGGGTCAGGTAAAAATTCCCTCCGGTCCCGCGCGGGATGGCACGCAGCCGCTCAACTTCCGCGTGATACGCATCCCAAAACTCCTGCCGGGTCAATCCACCCACGTCAAGGACGCGGCGCAAGATGACCAGCGTGCTGACTTTGAAGCGCCGGGCAAGCCGGCTGACTTCATCCGGCAAATCGGCGGCTTGGTTGTATTCCTGCCGCATCAATTCGAGCGGCACGAGCAGTTCGGCGGCAACCTCATTGCACCACCGCTCCACCTCCTGATCCGGCACCGCCACCGCTTGCGAGTCCGACACGGCAGATTGCCCCAACCAGATGTGAGCCAGTTCGTGGGCCAGCGTGAACATCTGTGCGGCCTTCGTATCCGCGCCATTGATGAACACCAGCGGCGCCAGATCATCCGCCATCGCAAAGCCGCGAAACTCCTTCGGGTCCAAATGCCGGTTGTTGTTGTTGTGAACCACTCCGTTGCACATCACCAGGATGCCCAGCCCATCCGCCTGTTCAATGAAGTGTCGCAACGCATCGGTCCACGTCGGCATCCGGCGGCGTTCATTCACGTCGAAACCGAGTGCCGTCCGGATGCGCGCTGCCGTCGGCACCACCTCATCCCGCACGCGGATCGAACCGACAAACGCCAGCGGCTTTTCACCCATGGAGCGCGCATAGTCCCGATACCATTCCTGGCGTTGCTGGCAGACATAGATCGTGTCCAGCAGGTCGGGAGACGGATGGCCGATGCGTTCGTTGCCGGGAGCGCGGAAGTCCGGGATCGGGATTTCTTCGACCGGCGGCTCGGGGAGAAACAGGTAACCGACCGGCGTGTAGGTCGCCTTCGCAAAAGCCTCGACCTGTTTCAACGTCGGCTGCGCTTCGCGGCTTTCCCAGGCGGCCAGCCGTGGAAATTTGTGCGCCAAGTCTGCGAGATCAAACCCCGCGCGCTCGCAGGCCCAGCGCAGCAACTTGGGTTGGATGGCGACTCGATTCATAACCAGACGTTACCGTTTAAGCGGGCGCACATCAATCTTGCCGGTGACGGCGGCGGTGATCAAGGCCGTGCGGTATTCCTGCAACCGGGCAATGGCCAGCTCCACCTTTTCCACCATCCGGTCAATCTTCGCCGTCTCGTGGTCNNCTTCGTCAGCAAAAATTTGAGCCTTCACAAATTGAGTGGTGACCGCAAGTTGAACAAAAGTTGCATCAACTCTCACAGGATTTGGACGAATAATGCAAACGTGCTGGTTGACGTTTGCTTTTTGGAAATCCAATGGAACGACTGAACATCTGCCAAGTGACGCGCCAGTGATATTTAGAAGCACGTCGTTTGGCTGCACGCGCGAGCCTGCCATTTGCTCATCCGTTTCTTCGTCTATAAACGCAACGTCGTCCAATCGCAAACCGTCGTCATAAACATTTTGGCTTCGGATAAGCATGACGCCTTCGGACTGATAGTTTTGTGCCCCGCCGCTGGGCGTTTTTCCGCTGCCAATTTTGTTGACCAAAAATCCCAAACGACACGCTTCCCAATGTTTTGGAATATCGCCGAGCCATTCGATGCCGGAGGGTTTGAGTTTGGCGTTGGGGTTCAAGCCGCGCGTGATGGTGCGGGAAATGAGCGCGGTGCGTTTTTCCTTCAACTTTTCAATCAGCACCCGCCGCTTAGTCAAGAGCGCGTCAATCTTCGCCGTCCGCTCCTCCAGAAAATCCGCAATCGCGCGTTGTTCGTCCGGCGGCGGAAGTGTAATTGGAATTGTGCCCACTTCGGACGCGTTGACAGCCGGATAACTCACACCAGTCGAACGAGCGACGACACTTTCAACAAAGGAAGATTCGCGAACAGCGTATGACAAATAATCCTGCTGAACTTTACGAGGCCGCACCACCGCAAAGCCAGTTGAGACAATCAAATTGGGTGGGGGATTTTTGATTGGAGCAATCGCGCGAAGATAGGTGCGAACCGTTGAAACGATGGTATCGCCATCCCTCACAATCCGCCGTGCGCGCGACGGCGCATTTTCAAAAATCATTTCTTCCTGCGCGACAATTCCATTAACTGCATCCACGCCGCCGATGTCCACATAACGAAATTCAAAATCCGGCTCGGTTGTTTCCGGCAGGGTTTCATCGTTGATGCTCGCCGAGTATTTCAGCCGCTTCACCTCCCATTTGTCAGGCACGTCGCCCAGCCACTCGACGCCGCTGGGTTTGTATTTGGGGTAAGGCGGAAGTTTCATGCTGTCACTTCTTTGAGCAGGTCGAGAATTTCGCCCTCCAGTTTCTTGATGTCCGTTTCAATTGCCTCCAGCGGGCGCGGCGGCTCGTAGCGGTAGAAATGACGGTTCAGCGGAATCTCGTAGCCCACCTTCGTCTTGTTGTGGTCAATCCACGAATCGGGCACGTGCGGCAGAACTTCACGCTTGAAATATGCCTCGATACTTTCCTTGAGCGGCACGTTCTCGGTGTCGCGCAATTCGGTGTCAGGTTCGGGGTTGCCGTTGCGGTCACGGCAAATTTCGGCGGTTTCATCCCGTTCGCCCAGCGCGGCCAGCACCGCCTTGAGTTCGGAGGCGTCGAGCCGCACACCGCGTTCAATATCGAATTTCTTGAGATCGGTCAGAAAAACTTTGCGGCTCTTGTAGAGTTTTCCTTCACTGGTCTTGCCCAAGTCGCGAAGCAGGGCGCGCATGGTTTCCTGCCGTTCTTTGCCAGCTTCGATTTCTTTCAGCCGGATTTCCTCGTTCTTCTTGTTGCTGGTGGCGAGATTCTTGAAGCCGCTTTCCTCGTCCAGCTGCGCGATGCGTTCCGCGCTGGCCTGAAAGTTCAACTTCAACGGGCGCTCAACGGTGATTTTATTGAAGCCGAAGTCTTCGTTGTCGAACACTTTGCTGACCGTGAGAATCTTTTCCTGCTCTTCAATTTTGAACGGGTGCGTCTCGCCATCCTTGAAGTTGCCAAAAATCCTGGTGATGTCGGCGATATGGTCGGGGTCTTTTTCTTTTTCGCCGGGGTCGCCGATGCGGCGGCGTTTGTTGCCGAGGCTCTTTTCCATTTGCACCCAGAAGTTGCGGGCGTCCAGGAGCTGGATTTTTCTTTTCCGCTCCTTCTCTTTCCGGTTGGTCAGCAGCCAAATGTAGGTGGAAATGCCGGTGTTGTAGAAAAGCTGCTCCGGCAGCGCGACAATCGCCTCCAGCCAGTCGTTCTCGATGATCCA
>PLZL01000392.1 GCA_003152145.1 Limisphaerales bacterium | reverse complement strand
GCGCGTGGCAAATTCCGGCACGAACGCGCGCGATTCCAGGCTCGCACAGCGCTTCAGGCCGATGAGCTTGCCCGCCGCCCAGAATTCCTCCAGCCCGTCCAGCACGTCGAAGTCCACGATGCCCGCCGCCGCCAGCCCGCGTTTGCGCGCCAGCCACGCGAATTTCGACGGTGAATAGCCGTAGGCGTTGTAGGAATAGAATGTGTGGCTGTGGAGATTGACGTCGCTGCCCGGATCGGCCTGCGCGATTTTGCCCGCCTTCGCCAGGTCCCACAACTTTGCCAGCGCGTCACTGCGTTGCGCGGCGTCGAAACTGTCCAGTTGCTGTTCAAGTTGCTCGATGTTCCTGCTCATTGTAAAAATAATTCCGGCATTTGGCCGCAGGGCTTTCGTAAGCTTAATAGAAAATCCAAGCCCGATGTAAGTCTTTTCCACCCAGTGGATCTACCAGAGCTTCTCCGGATAATCGCCGCGCGCGATGAGCTTGCGGATGCTTTCGACGACGCGCGGGCGGTCTTCGCGGTAGGTGACGCCGAACCACGAATCGTTCGTGCGCAACACTTTCACCTTCGCCTGGCCGGCGGTGACGAGTTCGCCTACTGTCGCGGGGATGTAGCACTCGGATTTTTCCTCATTGCCACTCTTTTTCAGGAACGCGGTGAACTGCGTTCGCAACTGGTCGAATACCGCCGGCGTGAAGCCCCAGAAATTCATTGAAACCGCTTCGTCGCCGGTGAGCTTGGTGATTTTTCCGTCCGCGCCCGTGTTCTTCGCGCCGCCACCGTCCGGCTCGATCTTCAGCATCTCGACGATGGACGTGAGGTAATTATTTCCGTCCACGCGGGAGACGCCACGCGCGACGCTGCCGTGCTCGGAAAGCGTGTTGCGCAAGATGAACCCGACCATCGCGTAATCCGTCGTGCCGGAAGTCAAATGCCGCGCGAGCACTTGGTAAGCCTGCCGTCCGTAGAAATCGTCGGCGTTGATGGCTGCGAACGGTTCCTTGATGACGTTTTCAGCTTGAAGAATCGCGTGCGTAGTTCCCCACGGCTTGGTGCGGCCGGCGGGAACGGAAAATCCCGGCGGCAGCTTGTCGAGTTCCTGAAAAACGTATTCCACCGGAACGCGCTTCTCGAACCGCGCGCCGACGAGTTCCTTGAATTGCTTCTCGAAGTCGTGGCGGATGACAAAGACGAGCTTGCCGAAACCGGCGCGCAGCGCGTCATAAATCGAGTAATCAATGATCACTTCGCCGTGTGGGCCGACCGGATCAATCTGTTTGAGTCCGCCGTAACGGCTGCCCATGCCGGCNNTTCATTTTGGCTTTTTATTCTGTCAATTTTGGGATGCGGCTGCAATGAAATTGGCCTGTTTGGCGGCCAGTTACTTGCCTGCCCTGTCAATGGAAGGGTGTGTGCGCCAAAAGTTGTCCGCTTCTAAACGGTGGGCTTGCGCGCCATCCATATCCCCCGCCTGCTCCGCCACCTGCACCCAATTGGTGAAAGAGGAGTCGAGCAACGTTGCCAAAAATTTCACGGAGGGATTTTGTTCCAATAAGTCGCGCGCCAGCGCGGTAGATCGGTCAGCAAAGGAGACAGCTTCCGGCCATCGTTTAAGTTGCGCCAGCACTTGAGAGTGTTTTTGCCAACCGTTTGCCAGGTCAATTTTTATCCATAACAGGCTCGGCCGCAGCAACTGGGCTTCTGAGTCTCTTGGACGCAATGGTGACAAAACGACTGGATCATGTTGCTCCAGACCTGCTAGAACTGCTGCTCGAAGTTCATTGGCGCGGGATAGCCTGGCCAGCTCGGCGACATGATCAGTAGCACTTTCTCCGGCGTTGGGATACCAAGCCAGTTGGTTGGCGAGGTCACGTCGGAATTCGGCCGAAAGTGGATATTCGTTTACCAGTTGTTCCAGCAGTGCCAGCCTTCTTTCCGACTTTGCCATTTTTTCGGGGTCATCAGGCAAGACCCCCGCCACGTCAAGGCCCAAGGCCCAAACGAGACCGGAGCGGGCAAAAGGATCCTCCGGATTCTCGCGCACCAGCCCCTCGAAAATGGCGATGGCCTGAGGCTGATAAGCTTTCACCTCGGAGATGTCGTTCCACCATAATTTCGAGTAAATGATCGTGCAACCCAGGTCGGCGCGAAAAGATGGGTTCTCTGGTCGCTCTTTTACCAACTGCTGCTGTATGGCCAATGCCGAATTGTATGCGGGAATTACGACCTTGTTGTAATCAGCGCCAATTTCCTTGGCATTAAATCCATACCGCAGGTAAAGCCTGCCCAGATCCGCTCGCAATGCGGTGTCCGCAGAGGGTTGTTCCAGAAAATGCTGGTAGCGGTCAAGCGCCGCCCGCATCAACTTGACGCGCAAGGGCTGCATACCCGGCACTTCCCAAAGGTCGTCGTCGGCAACTGCCAGTAGATCACCCACTGTGGCGCGGGCCTGATCAAAATTCTCGCGGGCGCCGCGTTGCGCTGCTTCTGCGAGCTGACGTTGTTTTTCGGACCGTTGGAATTCGATGGATATGCCAATCACGCCCAGTAAAAGTGCAAGCATGACGACCAACATCATGGCGAAAGTTAGTTTGTGTCGTCCCACCATTTTCTGGAGGCGATAAAGCTCGCTGGGTGGCCGGGCCACGACCGGCTCGTTGTTCAGGTGCCGCTTAAGATCGGCAGCCAGGCCGTTCGCTGTCTCGTAACGGCGCGTCCGGTCCTTTTCCAAACATTTTATCGCAATCCAGTCCAAGTCACCCCTCAATTGGCGAAGCAGCTTCGAGGCGTCAACTGAACGGCTCTTCGCTGTGGTCGTGAGTTCTTCACGTGGTAGCTGCGCCAATCGCGTGCTCGGCCGCACCGGCGCTTTTTCCCGGATCGTCTTGCGCATCGCGTCTATGCCCAAGGCCAGCAGTTCCTTGGAATCCAACGGCGTGCTGCCGGCCAGCAATTCGTAAAGTAACACACCCAGGCTGTAGATGTCGCTACGCGTGTCAATGTCCAGCCCGCTCATCTCCGCCTGCTCCGGACTCATATA
>PLZL01000205.1 GCA_003152145.1 Limisphaerales bacterium | reverse complement strand
TGCCCGGCGCGGTGCTGTTGTTCGGCGGGCTGGTCTGGCTGGCACGAAGAAAATAATGAATTCAAAAACCACTGGAATCTGGTTCGTGATTGCCGCAGCGCTGCTCGCGTTCATCTTCGTTCTTGAACACTACCTCCGTCCGGTGGTTGCCGGGCCGGCACCCCTTTTGCCCAACTTGCGCCCCGCGACCGTCACGAGCGTTCAAGTGTTTCCGGCCGACGCACCGAAAATCAGCGCCGACCGCACGAACGGCGGCTGGGTTTTGACCAAACCCGTTTCCTATCCCGCGCAAGCCGCTGCCATCGAGGCGTTGCTTGACGCCCTTCAAAAACTCGCGCCCGCCAGGATCAGCGCGGCGGAACTGCGCCACCGTAAAAATTCCGAAATGGAATTCGGTTTTGAAAAACCGCAGGGCACGCTCATCATCGCTGCGGGCGACCAGAGCTGGCAACTGAAGGTGGGCAACAGAACCGCGCCCGGCGACCAGGTTTATTTGAGCGTCCCCGGTGTGGCCGGCGTGTCCGTCGCCGATGCCAATTGGCTCAATTTGATTCCCCGCGCCGGCGACGAATGGCGCGACACCGCGCTCGTGAACACCGCGCAAAACGACTTTGACTGGATTGTGCTGACCAACAACGCCAAGGTCATTGAATTGCGACGCGACGCGACGAACCATCTCTGGCGCATGATCCGGCCATTACAGGCGCGCGCCGACACCGACCACATCACTGACACGCTGCAACGGCTCAAGGCCGCGTCCGTCACGCGATTCGTCACCGATGATCCAAAGACGGATCTCGCCGCGTTCGGCCTGCAGCCCGCCGATTTGGATTTGTGGCTCGGTCGCGGCACCAATCTGGCCGCGGCCGTCCATGAGGGCAAAAGTCCGACGAACGACGCGACGCAGGTTTATGCGAAACGCGAGGGCTGGAACACCGTCGTCACGACCGCCCGCGAGCCGCTGATGCCGTGGCGCGGCACGAAGAATGATTTCCGCGATTCGCGGCTGTTCGAATTGACCGCGCCGGTCGCGGAAATCGAAGTGCGCGGCCAGAACAATTTCATTCTGCGGGAACAAGGCTCCAACGACTGGAAAATCGCCGGCGAAAAATTTCCCGCGGATGCCGACAACATTCAACTGTTCATCAAAACGCTCGCCAGCCTGCGCATCGCGGAATTTGTGAGGGATGTCGTGACGACGCCCGATTTGACGGCCTACGGTCTCGCTGTGCCGCAGCGCGAGATTATTTTGCGCTCGAAGACGGACGACACAAACGCCGTCATCGCCGAACTGGATTTTGGTGCGGTGCAAACCAACGAGATTTTTGTGCAGCGGCCCGACGAAAATTTTATTTACGCCGTGACGGCGCAGGACTTTCGGGGATTGCCGGATGCCGGCTGGCAATTTCGCGACCGGCGCATCTGGGATTTCAAGGTGGACGACGTGGCGCAAATCACGATTCATCAAGGCGGCAAGATCCGCCAGCTCGTCCACAACGGGCCGGGCAAATGGTCTCTGGCCGCCGGTTCACAGGGTTTCGTCGAAGGCAAATACATCGAGGAATCGGTCGTGCGACTTGGACAATTGACCGCCGTTGGCTGGATCGGACGCAATTTGCCCGAGTCCGACATGACTCAGATGGAATTCAAACCGGACGGTTTGCAAATCACCGCCGGACTCAAGGACGGGAAGATTTTCACCGTGGATTTTGGCGCGCCTACTGTGAATTTCGGCGCGCATGACAACGGCGTGCTGGCCGCCGTTACGCTGGACGGCGAACGCTGGACGTTTGAATTTTCGCCGGTGCTTTATCAGTTCGTTTTGAGTTATCTCACCATTCCGGCAAACGTCCCGTGATATGCAACCCGGTTTCTGGCGCAAATGCCGCGTGTGCCTCCGCTGGTTCCGCCGCGCCGCGCTGGTCGCGGTGGTCGCGCTGATTTGCGCGTTCGTGTGGCTCGACCGCGTCGGCGTGCCGGATTTTTTGCAGCGGCGGCTGGTCGAATCTCTTCGCGCACGCGGCGTCGAACTGGAATTTTCCCGGCTGCGCTTCAGCCTCTTGCACGGGCTGATTGCGGACAACGTCCGTGTCGGCCATGCCGCCGCGCCCGACAGCCCGGCGCTTACCGCCCGGGAAGTCCGGCTGGAACTGGACGACATGGCGGTGCTGCACCGGCGGCTCCAGATTGACGGTCTCGTGCTCAACCAGGGCCAATTCATCCTGCCGCTCTCGCCGACGAACGCCCTCAAGCTCGACGACATCCAGACCGAACTCCGTTTTCAGGCAAACGACACGTGGTCGCTCGATAATTTCAAGGCCGGTTTCGCGGGCGCGCAACTCACCCTGTCCGGTGACATCGCCCACGCGCCGGAAATCCGCAACTGGGCATTTTTTCGCGGCGCCAATACCGGCGGCACGGCCGCGGCACGGTCGCAACTGCAAATTTTTTCCGACACGCTCGGCAGGATCCATTTCACCGGCACGCCGCAATTGAACCTGACGGTGGCCGGTGACGCGCGCGATGTCCATTCGTTCAACGTCCGCCTGGCCGTCAACGCGCCCGGCATTCAGACGCCGTGGGCCGGCGCGCGCGACCTCCGGTTCACGGCCAGGCTCACCGCGCCCGCCAATGCCCCGACAAATTTCAATGCGTCGTCGGGTCTTTGGACGAATCTACAGCCGTTCCGGCTCGCGTGGACGGCGCGGGTTGCGGAGCTGCAGTCGGGAAAGGCCAGTGCCGACACGGTCGAATGTGACGGCGTCTGGCATGCCCCGGAACTGACGGTGACCAAATTCTCCGTGCGGCTGGGCGCATGGACGCCGGGGTTGACTTTACGCAACGTGGAGGCCACCGCGAACCTGACCGCGCCCGCCAGCGTCCCGGCCAATATTGATTCTTCCTGGTCGTGGTGGACCAACCTACAGCCGTATCGGCTGGCCTGGACGGTGCAACTCGCGCAATTGAAATCGGAAGAATTGAGCGCCGATTCGGTCGCGTGCGGCGGTTCCTGGCGCGCGCCGGAACTGGCGCTCACCGATCTGTCCGCCCGGCTTGGCGGCGGCCGGTTGGAAGGACGGGCATGGCTGAACGTGGCCACGCGCGAGTTTGTGTTCACCAACTCCTCGCGCTTTGACCTTCACGCGGTTGCGGCGTTGCTGACGCCCAAGACGCGCGAACGGCTTGCGGAATTTTCCTGGACACAGCCGCCAACGTTGCGCGCCGCCGGCTCGATGGTCCTGCCCGCGTGGACGAACCGCCAGCCCGACTGGCGCGGCGAAGTGCAGCCGACGATTCAATTGCTCGGCGAACTGGCGTTCACCAACGGCATGGCATTCGGCGCTAAAATTGACTCGGCGGACGCGCGGTTTGCCTACTCGAACCTCGTCTGGCGGCTGCCCACCGTCACGGTTGCGCAATCCAAAACGCGGCTGGAAATCAGCGGCAGCGAGGACGACGCCACGAAAGATTATCGCTGGCACATGAGCGGCGTGTTCGATCCCGCAGCCATCCGGCCGTTTTTGACGGCGAGCAACGCCGTGCGCGGTTTTGGGATTGTGCAGTGCACCGAGCCGGCGCATCTGGACGCGGACGTGGGGGGGCGTTTGTATGATTACGACGGCATCAGTGCGACCGGGCGCGTGGCGCTGACGAATTTCACTGTCCGCAGCCAGTCCATGGACAGCGTCGCGGGTGCGTTCTCCTACACGAACCGCGTGCTGGAATTTCTCAACCCGCGCTTGTGGCGCGGCGCGCAAACGATGACCGCCGACCTGATCACGCTGGACTTCAACCGGCGGCTGATTTCCTTCAAGAACGGTTACAGCACCGCGGATCCGGCGGCCATTTCACGCGCCATCGGCCCGAAAACCGCCCAAATCATGGAGCCGTATCAATTCCTGCAGCCGCCGACGGTGCTGGTGGAGGGTTGCGTGCCGCTGCACGACCTGAACGGCGGGCATGACGTGGACGACGCGGACCTGCGTTTCGATGTCGTGGGCGGCGTGCCGTTCCAGTGCCTCAAGCTTCGGGCGGCCCGCATCACCGGCACGATCCACTGGCTGGGCGAGACGCTGGTTTTGACGAACATCGCGGCGGATCTTTACGGCGGCGCGGGAAATGGCCTTGCGAACTTTGATTTTCGCGTGCCGCACGACGGCGCGGACTATCAATTCACCGCGGCGGTCACGAACATCAACCTGCACGCGCTCGCGGCGGACTTGTCATCGTCCACAAACCAGCTCGAAGGCGCGCTGTCCGGGCGGATCGTCGTGACGCGCGCGGACTCGCGGGACTGGCGGACGCTGGACGGCTTCGGGCACGCACGGCTGCGCGACGGATTGATTTGGGACATTCCGCTTTTCGGCATTCTGTCGCCGGTCTTGAACGCCGTCTCGCCGGACCTCGGCAACAGCCGCGCGACGGACGCGGCGGCGGCCTTCGCCATCACCAACGGCGTGATTTACTCGGACTCGCTGGAAATCAACACAGCCATGACGCGCCTGCAATACGCCGGCACGGTGGATTTGCGGGAGAACGTGAACGCGCTCGTCACCGCGCAGTTGCTGCACAACCTCTGGGTTGTCGGCCCGCTTGTCAGCCCATTCCTGTGGCCGGTGAGCAAATTGTTTGAATACAAAGTCACCGGCACACTGGCAAATCCGAAAAAGGAGCCGGTGCATGATGTCTCGAAAGTCATGCTGATGCCGCTGCATCCCATCCGTGCCTTCGAGGAACTGTTCCCCGGCGGCGACAATTTTTCCAGTCCCACCAACGCGCCGCCGGCGGGAAATTGATGCCCTTCTGGGAGCGCTGCCGTCCCGGCGGCGAATTAATCTGAGATTACTCCCTGCAAAACACGCCGGCGAGATGCCGGGGCTCCCAGGTCTGCGACTTTACGACCCAATCCGTGTTCTCTTCCGCCCGTTTCCCACGCGGAATTCGGAATCCGGATTGTGGAATGGGCCGGGACGCATGCCGGATGGTCTTGGACT
>PLZL01000103.1 GCA_003152145.1 Limisphaerales bacterium | reverse complement strand
GCTCGACCGCGGGCGTTTCCATCCAGCCGGGGAACGCGGCGGCGGCGGCGGCAACGGCTTCGTTGACGTGCGTCGCGGTGCAAAGCGGCGTTTCGGCAATGACTTCGCCGGTGGAAGGATTGTGGACTGGCGTCGTGGCAACGTCTTTGATTTCGCGCCACTCGCCACCGAACCAAACAGGGCAGGTTATCATGGAAAATTTTATCCCCTCGACAGCGCGTCGGATTGTTTCACGAATTCATCGCCGCGCCATTCGCCGTCGGCCTTGACAACCTTGGTTGCGGCGGCGGCCTTTTGCGCGGCCTTGCGTTCGGTCTGGCGTTTCACGAGGTCGGCGTGCGTGGTGAAATAATCGAGGCTCTTGCCCTTGAAATCAGCGAGCGTTTCAAATTTGTGCCTGGCCATGAACGCAAGCAGTTCATCGCACATCGGCTTCACGCATTCGTAGCCGAATTTCATGACGCCGGTGCAGACCTGCACGGTGTCCGCGCCGAGCAAAATGAATTGCGCGGCGTCGTTGCCGCTTTCGATGCCGCCGAGACCGGAGAGCGAGCGCCCGGGAAATTCCTTGCGGATGACCTGCGCGATTTCCATGACCATGCGGAGCGCAATGGGCTTCACGGCCTTCGACGAATATCCGCCGGGCGTGGTGTAACCTTCCACGGTCGGTTCGGGCCGCAGCGTGTCGAGGTTCACGCCCATGACGCAACGAATGGTGTTGATGGCGCTGATGCCCGTGACGCCCGCGCGCAACGCGGCGCGGCTGGGGTCTTCGATGTGTGTGACGTTCGGGGTCATCTTTGCCCAGACCGGTTTCTTCGCGACGCTCATCACCCAGCCGCAGACTTCGCCGAGGATTTCCGGGTTTTCGCCCATCGCCGCGCCCATCTTGCGTTCCGGCAAACCGTGCGGGCAGGAGAAATTCAATTCAAACCCGTCCACGCCGCACGCCTGGCAGCGCTCGACGATTTCAATCCATGCGTCCTTGCGATATTCCTCCATGATGGACGCGATGAGCACGCGGTCGGGGAACATGTCCTTGCACTTCTTGAATTCGTCCTCCCAAATCTTGAACGGCCGGTCGCTGATCAGTTCGATGTTCTGCCAGCCGACGATTTCTTTGCCGTCGTTGGAATGTAATTTCGCGTAACGCGGCGTGACGTTGACAACCTTCGAGGCGTCGAGGCTGACGGTCTTGGCGATGACCGCGCCCCAGCCTTCGGTGAACGCCTTGTTGATGACGTTCAGATTCGTGCCCGGTGGCCCGGACCCGATGACGAATGGGTTCGGCAGCTTTAGACCATCAACAGTTGTGGCTAATGTTGGCATAACTTATTCTCCGGTTAATCCTTTTCCATTTTTAACTGGCTTCGGACGGGATTGCCACAATAATTTTACATTTAAGGCAATAAAGGAATAAAATTTTGCCATGAACACGTTACTGAATCCAAAGCGCACCGTTGCCGAACTCAAGGAACTCCGCTCGCTCACGGGTGACGAAAACGGCGCGCAACGCGTCGCGTTCACGCCGACGTGGACGAAAACGCGCGCGTGGCTGCGGAAAAAACTCGAAGCGCTACCCGTCGAAATCCACAACGACGCAGCGGGCAACACGTGGACGACGCTGCGCGGCGAATCGGAAAAATGTCTACTCATCGGCGGCCACATGGATTCCGTGCCGAACGGCGGCTGGTTGGATGGCTGCCTCAATGTGCTGGCCGGTGTCGAGATTCTCCGGCGCATCAATTCGCAATACAATGGTGGCCGCCACGCCAGTGGCCCGCCCGTGACCGTGCGCCTCGTGGATTGGGCCGACGAGGAAGGCGCGCGGTTCGGCAAAAGTCTGTTCGGCTCGTCCGCCTGTTCCGGCAATCTGGACATGAACGAAGCGCGCGGCCTGGCTGACAAGGACGGAATCAAATTGCCGGACGCCCTGAAAAATGTTGGCGTGGATTTTGAGCGCGTGAAGGACAGCGGCAAGGAATTGAAAAACGCCGCCGCGTATCTGGAATTGCACATCGAGCAAGGCCCGGTGCTTTTGGATTTGGATTTGCCGCTCGGNNTCGGCGTCGAGCGGCACGCCATCACATTCCTTGGCCAGGCGGCGCATTCCGGCAGCACGCCGATGAACCGCCGTAAAGACGCCTTCCTCGCCGCTGCGAAAATGAGTCCTGAAATCTATCGCATCGCCGAACGCAGCCACGGCGGCGTTTGCACCATCGGCTCCTGCACGACCAAACCCGGCATCGTCACCAGCGTCGTCGCCGAATGCCGCATAACGCTGGATCAGCGTCATCTCGACACCACCGCGCTCGCAAAAATGTTGCAGGAGGCGAAGGACGCCAGCGAAAAATTTGCGAAGGAAGGAAATGTGAAGGTTTCCTGGGAACGGCTCTGGCAAATCGCCCCGCGCCCGTTCAACGATGAACTCATTGCGCTGTGCGACGAAGCCATCCGCGAAACCTGCGGCAAAGTTCACCGTCTGCCGAGCGGCCCGCTGCACGACGCCGCCGAGGTCGCGGCTGCGGGTGTGCCGACGGTGATGATGTTTGTTCAAAGCCTGCACGGCATCAGCCACAACAAAATCGAGGACACGAAGGAAGAACACCTCGAACTCTGCGTGACGGCGTTCGACAAGCTCGCGGAGAAGGCGATGGGGTGGATTCAATCTCGTTGAGGAATCTTGCAACGGGAATGGACTTCTCAACTGAATTTTGCTAACAAGATAAACCATGAGCAATAAAGATAACCATAAAGAAGAGACTGACTGGCTTGCTGTAATTGCCCGTAGCCTCGCCTTCATTTGTTTGGACAAGGCAAATCTTAGGGAGAAGTCCGTGGGTGAACAGGCCGGGTTTCTTCAAAACCTCGGACTACCGCGGAAGGATGCAGCGTTAATGCTAAAGACAACTGTTAATTCTCTCCAAGTGTTGGCAAGTTTGGCCAAGAAAAAGAAAGGAAGTCGCAATGCAAAAAGGAAATAGTGAATTATCACCAAACGGTGTCGAAACATCAACCGACACTCTGGCCCGACAATTGGAGCGAATCGCAAATCTGTTGGCGCTGCTTGTGACACACGGCAAACCACAGATGGAACAAATCGCGGTATTGAGTGGCGCAGGATATTCGTCTGCTGAAATCGCTCAACTCGTCGGCACTACGCGAAATACAGTAAGCGTGGCTCTTTCGCAAATGAAGTCGCGCAAGCAGAAGAAACCGAAGAAAGCGAAGAAGAAGGGTTAGCCAGTGCCAAAGATTGACCAAGCTTTACTTAATGCTCTTGAGCGAAAGCTCGGAACAACGAAGAGCAATATTTACAGGCTCATTGAGGAAAAGACGCGGTCATCTTTTCTACCACGTCACCTAGCAGCCATTGCTCTGGCCGCCGAAAGAGGAGTCAATATCGCGAAGTTTGCTTCACACGAGGATTTGGACAGAATTCGAAGCGCGAAAAATGGCAGTCGCGAAATCGCTACGCCCACATCTTCGGCCACAATCGAAACGCGGCTGCCTTCTCTCCAAAGAAAAAAACGTCAAATAAAACAAACGCCCAAGACGAGTCCGAAGCGACGTGGAAATTCTGTGTTTGTGGTTCATGGCCGCAACGAGGCAATTCGCCGAGCATTCTTTGGTTTCTTGCGAGCGATTGGACTACAACCGATTGAGTGGCGGAAGGCAATCGAACTGACTAGCAAGCCGAGTCCTTATGTCGGCGAAATTTTGGACGCAGCATTCCAAGAAGCTGTTGCGGTGGTTGTTCTCTTGACTCCAGATGATGAGGCAAAGCTCAAGGATGAATTCATAAAACCCCACGAGCCGAAGTTTGAAAAGACGCTAACAGGGCAAGCTCGCCCCAATGTTCTATTCGAAGCGGGAATGGCAATGGGACGAAATCCTGGCAGCGTCGTGCTGGTTCAAGTTGGTGAGATCAGACCGTTCAGTGACGTTGCCGGTCGCCATGTCGTGCGATTGTCCAACCGTGCAGAAAGTCGGCAAGAACTAATCACGAAACTTGCGAATGCTGGTTGCAATGTCGAAGCCTCTGGAAGCGATTGGTTGAAAGAGGGTGATTTTCGTGTTGCGTAACGTCTCCAGAGAAGCAATTGGCTAGATTCATTCCCGCATTAGATTCAAATTTTAATACGGAACTGAAAGAAAGTTAAAGATGCGGTGGATTTTACGAAAATAATTTTATGATCATCGGCGTTCCCAAGGAAATCAAAGAGCAGGAATACCGCGTGGCGATGCTGCCAGCCGGCGCGTATCAACTGGTCAAGGGCGGGCACCAGGTCGTCGTTGAGCGCGGCGCGGGCGCGGGCGCGGGCTATCCCGACTCCGGCTACGAGCAGGCCGGGGCGAAGCTGGTTGACTCGCACGCCGGGGTTTTCGCGCAGGCGGATTTGATTGTGAAAGTCAAAGAGCCACTGCCCGACGAATACGGTTTGTTGCGGCGCGGACAATTGCTGTTCACGTATCTGCATCTCGCCGCGAACAAATCGCTCACGGAAGCGTTGATGA